>NZ_JAQMTM010000020.1:0-3970 GCF_028331085.1 Anabaena sp. CS-542/02 | reverse complement strand
CCCCATTCCCTGTTCCCTGTTCCCCATTCCCCATTCCTCATTCCCTGTTCCCTGTTCCCTGTTCCCTGTTCCCTAAGATACAATTAATTAAAATTACCATGGTTGCAAGTATAGAAAATTATAGTAATCAAGAGTTAATCGGGTTTATTTGGAGTGTTGCTGATAAGCTCCGCGGTCCTTACCGTCCCCCCCAGTACCGTCGGGTAATGTTACCTCTGGTTGTGTTGCGTCGTTTAGATTGCGTTTTAGCACCAACTAAAACCGCTGTTCTGGAAGCAAAGGTAAAATATGAGTCCATGGGGTTAAAGGGGGAAGCTTTCGACAAAGCGATCGCTAGGGTGGCAATTGGCGGCGATCGCACTCAGCCATTATATAATCTCAGTGAGTTCACCTTTGAGAAGTTATTAGGTGATCCCGATGGAATTACCAATAATTTAAGGGCTTATATCAACGGTTTTTCATCCAGAGCTAGGGATATTTTTGACAAGTTCGACTTTGAGGCAGAAATTCAAAAGCTAGATGAAAGTAATCGGCTTTATCTAATTATTAAAGAATTTTGTCAATCTAATATTAATTTATCTCCCGCCAAGCTTTCTAACTTACAAATGGGCTATTTGTTTGAAGAACTAGTGCGGAAGTTCAACGAACAAGCTAACGAAGAAGCAGGAGACCACTTTACCCCCAGGGAAGTAATTCGACTAATGGTGAATCTCGTTTTCTGTGATGAGCAGGAGATTTTTAAAGAAGGAATTTACCGCACAGTTTATGACCCCACCGCTGGAACAGGGGGGATGTTATCAGTTGCAGAGGAATACATTAAAAAACAAAATCCCGGCGCAAATTTAGAGTTATTCGGTCAAGAATATAATCCTGAATCCTACGCCATTTGCTGTTCTGACCTATTGATTAAAGATGAACCAATTAATAATCTGGTTTATGGCGACACCTTAGGGGTAAAAAACAGTAAAAGTAAAACTAACAATTTTTTACCCTGTGATGGTCATCCCCATAAACAGTTTCATTATATGTTCGCTAATCCCCCCTTTGGTGTGGAATGGAAACCAGAGGAAGATTTTATCAAAGATGAATATGAAAATTTAGGATTTAATGGGCGGTTTGGCCCTGGGTTACCCCGGATTAATGATGGTTCCCTCTTATTCCTCCAGCATATGATCTCAAAAATGCACCTACCCCCAGACCAGGGGGGTGATGGGTCTCGCATTGCGATCGTCTTTAACGGTTCGCCTTTGTTTACCGGGGATGCTGGGAGTGGTGAGAGCAATATTCGCCGCTGGATTATTGAAAATGACTGGTTAGATGCGGTCATCGCTCTCCCTGACCAGATGTTTTATAACACTGGTATTTTTACTTATATTTGGCTGGTAACGAATAAGAAAGCAGCGCACCGCAGGGGAAAGGTGCAGTTAATTGATGGTACTCGCCATTTCCAGAAGATGAAAAAAAGTCTGGGTAACAAGCGCAATGAGTTATCTGCTGACCATATTGGGGAACTGGTGCGACTGTATGGGAGTTTTGAACACAATGGAATGAGTGAGGTGGACTTAGAAGGGGAGAAACAAAACCGGGTTTGCTCCAAGATTTTTGATAATCGTGAGTTTGGATTTCTTAAAGTTACCGTAGAGCGTCCCCTACGCTTAAATTTCCAAGTCAATCAAGAGCGTTTAGCTAAATTGTGGGAGCAAAAAACGTTTCAAGATTTAGCTAAGAGTAAGAAGCGTAAAGACGGGAAGACGCAACAGTTAGAAATCGAAATGGGGGAACATCTGCAAAATCAAATTTTAGATACTTTGCAGCAATTAGATAGAAATAAACTTTACCTCTCCCGCAGTCAGTTTGAAAAAGACCTGAATCGGGTGTTAAAAAATGGGGGATTAAGTTTAAAAGCTCCTGTGAAAAAAGCAATTTTAGCAGCTTTGGGAGAAGCAGACCCAGCAGCAGAAATCTGTCGCGATGCTCAAGGGAACCCTGAACCAGATAGTAATTTGCGAGATACGGAAATTATACCTTTACCGGATGATCTGAGTTTGCCCTTACCTCTGGGATATGATAAGGATGCAAGTGTAAATGATTTGGTTAATTTAGTTAAGGTTCATTGTCTGGAGTATTTAAAAGCCGAAGTATTACCCCATGTTCCAGATGCTTGGATTGATTTTGATAAGACTAAGGTGGGGTATGAAATCCCTGTCAATCGTCATTTTTACGTATATCAGCCTCCTCGTTCTTTAGATGAGATTGAGGATGATATTAGGTCTTTAACTTCAGATATTATGGCGATGTTGGGTGAGGTGCTGTGATGGGTAAGTATCAGGGTTATCAACAGTATAAAGATTCTGGGGTTCAGTGGTTGGGGAATATTCCTCAGCATTGGGAGGTAATAAAAATCCAATATATTGCGCGTTTAAAAAGTGGTGAAAATATCACATCATCACAAATAGAAAATAAAGGTTTATATCCTGTTTTTGGAGGAAATGGATTAAGAGGTTATTTTAATTTATATACACATAGTGGTTACTATATTCTAATTGGTAGACAAGGTGCATTATGTGGAAATATTAATTATGCTAATGGCAAATTTTGGGCATCAGAACACGCTGTTGTTGTTAATCCTTTAACTAATTTTAATGTGGTTTGGTTGGGAGAACTATTAAAAACAATGGATTTGAATCAATATTCAACTTCTGCAGCACAACCTGGCTTATCTGTTGAACAAATCAGCAGATTAAAAATTCCCCTTCCCCCCCTAGAAGAACAAAAGGCGATCGCCCGTTTTCTCGACTATAAAACCAAGCAAATAGACGACCTCATCAGTAAGCAAGAAACCCTCATTACCAAACTCAACGAAAAACGCACCGCTTTAATAACCAACGCCGTCACTAAAGGACTAGATCCCACCGTCCCGATCAAAGATTCTGGGGTTCAGTGGTTGGGTAATATTCCTGAGCATTGGGAGGTTAAAAGGTTAAAGCATTTTGCTAAAATATGCAACGGTCGTGATCATAAAGATGTTTGGGATGACAACGGTAAATATCCAATTATAGGCTCAGGCGGTATTTTTGGGAGTTCAAATCAATTTCTACATAACAAACCTTCAGTATTACTAGGAAGAAAAGGAACAATTGATAAACCTCAATTTATTGATGTTCCATTTTGGACAGTAGATACTGCTTATTACACCGATATTTTTGATACAACAGATTCAAGGTTTTTCTATTATTTATGTTTAACAATAGATTTTGATTTATATAAGTATGGTTCAGCAGTTCCCAGCATGACACAAGAAAAACTAAGTCAAATTATTTTTACAAATCCCCCCCTAGAAGAACAAAAAGCGATCGCCCAATACTTAGACCAGAAAACAGCCGAAATTGAGCAACAAAAAACCAAGATACAATCAACCATAGAAATATTACAAGAATACCGCACCGCCCTAATCACCAAAGCCGTCACAGGTAAAATAGATATCCGCCAAATTCCCATCCCTTAACCACAGACAATTAAATCCAGTCCCCTCCCCTTACAAGGGGAGGGTTAGGGTGGGGTCAAACAATATTTGGTACACTAATCATCACTTGACAAACATCCTCTTAGGGAACACACCGAACAGACAATATTCACCTAGAAAATCAAGCCTATAATCAGAAAGAATTTGAACGGCGAATGTTCCATTACTTCGCCCGGTTAGATGCTAAATACTTACTCCCCATATTTCCTATAGTTATCTTCTCATACGACGAACCAAAACGCCCAGAAAAAAGCCAATATACCGTTAACTTTCCCAACAGGAAAGTACTGGAATTTAACTACTTTTCCATTCAACTAAATAACCTCAAATGGCGCAACTTTTTAAACCAACCCAACCCCGTAGCAGCTGCATTAATGACCAAAATGGACTTTCAGCCACAAGAAAGGGTGAGAGTTAAACTAGAATGCTTGAGAATGTTAGTCACAT
>NZ_JAQMTM010000019.1:0-97464 GCF_028331085.1 Anabaena sp. CS-542/02 | reverse complement strand
CTTGACATCACCACGGGCTGAGGCTTGATAAATTCGTTTTTGGATTTTGTAAACGCGACGTTCTAACTGTTTCCAGTTAATCGTGTTCCATTCTACCGTAGTCTTTACACTCGTTTTAGTCATAATTCCTACTTACAACTTTATCATCCATATCACCGTGAGTCTGTCAGCATATCTTAGGCATTACCCTAAGCGTTCGCTTCTGACTCAATCTCCCCCACTTGCAGCATCCGGTTAGCACCTACTTTTAGACTCGACCTTCTAAAAGAGCTAACAAGGGGTTACTTCGTTCCGTGTGTCCATTCTGTGTACCTTTAGAGTGATGCTATACGCCGGGTTTATTGGAAGTGCATAACGGTCTCATTTATAGTAGCCGTTTCCTTATCCTTTACCTTTTGGTTCCAGCCTGTCAGCCTGATTTGGCTGGTTCAAGTTGACGACGTTTCAGACACATCTTCAACTTTCGTTTTACTCATGGGTACTTTGCTCAACGTGTACCAGGTTAGGCTCCCAGTAAGAACGCCTTTTCTTCGGTGCTTTACGGATTGATGGCTAGTCGCTACCGTAAGGAAGATGCTGTCACCCTTGCACCTAGGGGGTAGGATTTACACCTACATAAACACACAGTTATAAGAATCTGGTTTTACCCAGTCTTACCTCTCATCCCTGAGCATTACTACTCCCGATCGAGAGAACGAATCGCACATTAACTACTTGCCATAGCCCGAACAATATCACCACGGGTCAGGATACCAACCACCTGACTCTCGCCGTCAATCACTGGTAGGCGGTGAACATTCCGTTCATGCATCAATTGTGCTGCTGCTTTCACAGTTTTATCCGGTGAAATACTTACAGCATTGGGACTCATTACCTCCCCAACAGTTTGTCCCAATACCTTGTGTAGTTCCCTTTCATAAGTAGCGGGGTTTTGTAAATAGATGACGCTGTCTAGAAACATGATGTAAGCCGGAGGAGTCACGCCAGTTTCTTGCCACATCAAGTCTGTTTCTGAAATAATACCCACCAGCTTACCAGCATTATCCACCACTGGTAAACCACTAATGCGTTTTTCTGCCATAATTTGAATGGCCTCCTGAAGTGGAGTTTCCTTTCCCACAACAATTGGGTCACAGGTCATAACATCACTAACGGTCTTAGGCATTTGCTTACTGATACCCATGCAGTTAATGAAATATTATATCATCCCCCCGGCAACAGGATCACTACTTAGATAATGCAACAGGCTCCAGTACACCAAAAAGTCTTTTATTCAAAAATAATATCAATTTCTAACTTCCCGCCTTAACGCTGCGATAATTTGACTATTAGCCTCGGGAAAGGTAAATTTTTCCAGATCATGCAAATTTACCCAGCAAATTTCATCGCATTCTATGGGTTGGGGAATACCTGTAACTAGACGACAATGATACACCATGAGAGTAACGCGCAAGTGAGTATAAGTATGATCAATAGTTATCAAATGCTCTCCCACTGCGATTTCTATGCCTAGTTCTTCTTTAATTTCCCGTTCAATACATTCTTCGATGGTTTCACCAGGCTCAATTTTGCCTCCGGGAAACTCCCATAAACCACCCATCACACCTTGGGGAAGACGACGATCAATTAAAATTTGCTGATGCTGGTTCCAAATTACCGCCACACCGATAATTTTGTGAGGCGGGCAAGAAGAACTAGTTGTACTCATATATTATCGGGTATATTATCGGGGGCTGGACACTCCGCTAAAGTAAAAAAGTTAAGGGGATTCTTGGTGAGTCCGTCCTCCCCGGAGACTAAATGCCCTGCACGCACGCACGCCCATTGCCTGAAGGCGTTGAATGTAAGATTTAGGTAACAGTATTGACTTTTTTAGGCAAAATTAGAAATCATTAGTCAACTCCGTGATGATTCTCTTCGGTTCCTTGTAAAACAGTTTCAAAATGCATTCTCTGTTCAGCGTTCCGGAGAAAATAACCACTAATCATTGCCGAAGCCAGTAGCTGACCAAGACTTTCCCGACTGGTGGTGATTGTAATGTCGAAGTGTTCCGAAGGTAGGTTGCCTAATAATCCAATGATATTACGCTCCATTACCTGAATAACTTCAGAGGAAGTTGGCTTTGATAGTTGGGTAACTGTGTCCGGAGTCAGAGATTTAACGTATTGCCACAGTAAGTTAGTAGTTTCTGAATCACCGTTAAAAAATTCTGAGACCTTCTTGGATTGGTTACTCATCTTGTACCTCCTGTACTCACACTACTAACTGTAGTGTGGTGTTTGCAACTTGAATAATAATTTACTTATTTGAACAGGCGATCAACTGTTCCTATCAATCTAATTTAACAGTCTAAGTCCATGCTTAAAGTCGATGTAACCGTACCTCCAGTAGAGTATTTTCTCATCTTAACCTAAACTCTGCTCACAAGTATTCCTGAGAAAGACGCGATCACTCGCGTCTGTACTCAACTTGCTAAATATTCGTTCATGTTAGCTTTAGATTTACGAAGTTTACTTAAGGCTTCCCGTTCGATTTGCCGGACTCGTTCACGGCTAATCTTGAGAAGATCACCTATTTTCGCCAAAGTTAGAGCCTGTCCATCCAGTAAGCCAAAGCGCAATTTAATTACCTCCTTTTGTTGCGGGGTAAGTTCATCCATGAGGCGCTCTAAGTCAGAAGATAGAGAAGACTGCATGACGAACTCTTCTGGAGAAACTCCGGGATCTTCTAACATTTCCCCCAGTTCGGTGTCGTAGTTATCACCCAACCGCAAATCTAAGGATAAAGGTAACCGCGCCTTTTCCAGATACTCTCGTACCTGTTTGGGTGTTAAATCTAATTCCACAGCCAGTTCAGCAGCTGACGGTGCGCGTCCCAGTTGTTGCGATAATTGCCGTTGTGCCTTTTTGATTTTATTAAGTTTTTCAGTAATGTGAATTGGTAATCGGATAGTCCGAGCCTTCTCAGCGATCGCCCTGGTGATGGCTTGACGTATCCACCAATAAGCATAGGTAGAAAATCTGTAACCCTTGGTGGGGTCAAACTTTTCTACACCCCGCTGCATCCCAATACTACCTTCTTGAATCAAATCCAACAGATCAACGTTACGCTTAATGTACTTTTTGGCAACTGATACTACCAGACGCAAATTGGCTTCTACCATCTTGCGTTTAGCGATTTCACCCTCGTCGATCGCATCTTTCAACTCTGTTACTTCTAGATTTGCAGCTTTCGCCCACTCTTCTAGACTAGGTTGACGACCCATCTGGTTAACCAGAGAATCCCTGACATCGTGCAAAATACGAGAAAATTGCACCTGTTTACCGTAGAAAATTTCCTCCTCGTGGGTTAAGAGTGGCACACGGCCAATCTCACGCAGGTAAGTCCGCACGAGGTCTGTGGCTGTCTGAGCGGTCTTCATGGCGCTACTCTTTGGTAATTAATGATGGATGTAACGGTAGGGTAATTAACTGATCTTTGTTGCTGTGGGATATAACCCAGTGAGAATAATAACTGTTGCTCAGGTTACTACTTTATACATTCCGATGTGATCATCGGCTACTTTGTTCCCCGGCTTAGGGCTTGGCGGCTAGACTCTATATTTATGTCTCATTTTCCACATCTGTCTTAGGTTAGATAAAACTTAATAAATCAAACATTTTTTGTATCTATATTAAAAACTGTAACATTTATGATAAAAGATGCCAATACCTGTAGACGCTGATTTTTGTGACATTTGCTAATGGATATCATTATCTTTAGCAATGGTTAGAACCACTACCAGTGGATATAATTGGCGAAATCCACTGGTTTAATCACAACAAGTCTTCTATTTTGCCCTTTTCCTCCTGTTTTAATCTATGCGTTTTGCCAGAGCCACAATTTATAGAGTTCGATCACATTTGTATCCTCTTGATTACGAATGAGCTTAACCCCCCACCATAGCTGTGCTAAGAGCGTATCCAGACTTATCCCATTACGAAATAATAATCCTATTCGCTCATATTTCTTAACATATCTCAATATATATAATAATTATGGTTCTATAATAATTACTTAATTTTTCTTGTAAATACTGCTGAGTGGACATTACCCAAAAAAGCAAAGTGGTCAACTTTGCCTGACCACTTTGTTCATATAAGCCCGAAATTCTCAGGTGTTGATCCCTAATTCACCCACCTTGCAGTAATCTTGGATCACCTTGACATCTAAAGTAGTATTTTGCAGCGAACGAATAGCTGCCACAGTAGCTCTAGCGCCAGCAATAGTAGTCACAATGGGGATTTTGTAGGCTAAGGCTGTACGTCGGATTAACCGAGCATCAGTTTGGGCTTCTTCGCCAGAAGGTGTATTAATAATCAATTGAATTTTCTGATTTTTAATTGCATCCAGCACGTGGGGACGACCTTCATGGAGTTTGAGCACCAACTCAACATCTAACCCGTGTTCCTGTAGGACACGGCGTGTACCTAATGTAGCCATGACCGTAAAGCCCAATTGCATCAGTTCCTTCACCACATTCGCCGCGTCAGATTTATCGCGATCGCTCATGGAGACAAACACAGTACCCTGAAGGGGTAAAAACTCTCCAGCAGCTAATTCTGCCTTAGCAAAAGCCCGCCCAAAGTCCGTGTCAATCCCCATTACCTCACCAGTCGAGCGCATTTCTGGCCCTAATATAGTGTCAGTTCCCGGAAATTTATTAAACGGTAATACCGCTTCCTTCACAGCGATATGAGATGGAATCACCTCCTGAGTTAAGTTGAGTTCTGCTAAAGTTTTCCCCGACATAATTAAAGATGCCAGTTTTGCTAAAGGTACACCCGTAGCTTTAGATACAAATGGCACAGTACGCGAAGCCCGGGGGTTAGCCTCTAGAATATAAACCTGGGGAGAATAGCCTTGCGCGCCCACAACAGCAAACTGAATATTCATCAATCCCACCACAGACAATGCTTGAGCTAATTGCACCGTCCAAGTGCGGATTTGTTGCAGAACTGCTGGAGACAGGGAAATGGATGGTAGAGAACAGGCAGAATCACCTGAGTGAATACCCGCCTGCTCAATGTGTTCCATAATGCCACCAATCACCACATTCCCCGTGTGGTCAGCGATGGCATCCACATCGACTTCAATGGCATTTTCGAGAAACTTATCAATTAAAATAGGATGTTCTGGTTCTACCTGAACGGCAAAGGTCATATAACGTTCTAATTCTGTATCAGAATAGACAATTTCCATGGCTCGTCCTCCCAACACGTAACTAGGGCGCACTACCACTGGATAACCAATGCGTTGAGCGACAATCAGCGCATCTTCGTAACTACGAGCAATACCATTAGGGGGTTGAGAAATATTCAACTGATTAAGAATCTTCTCAAAACGTTCTCGATCTTCCGCCATGTCAATAGAATCCGGCGATGTTCCCCAAATTTTGGTGGGGAGATCGGTGTTCTGGTTAAGAAATTCCTGTAAAGGAACCGCCAATTTCAGGGGTGTTTGTCCCCCGAACTGAATAATTATACCTACAGGATTTTCAGCTTCGATAATGTTGATCACATCTTCTTTGGTTAACGGCTCAAAGTACAGGCGATCGCTCGTGTCATAATCTGTAGAAACCGTCTCAGGATTGGAATTAACCATAATTGTCTCAAATCCCGCTTTCTTCAAAGCATAGGCCGCGTGACAACAACAATAGTCAAACTCAATTCCCTGGCCGATGCGGTTAGGACCACCACCCAAAATCATCACTTTCGGCTTAGTGGTGGGTAAAACCTCGGTTTCAGCTTCGTAGGTAGAGTAATAGTAAGGGGTGAAAGCTTCAAACTCAGCCGCACAGGTATCTACAGTTTTATAAACTGGAATTACTCCCAATTGTTTACGGTAATTGCGGACTTCATCCTCACTCGTCTTAGTAGCAAAGGCAATCTGGCGATCGCTAAAGCCATCCCGTTTGATTGCATATAACTGCTCTTTTCTCAACTGTTGTAAAGGTGTGCGCTTCAGGAACTTTTCCACATCCAGCAGTTGCTGCATTTTATCCAAGAACCACGGATCAATGGCCGTAAGTTCGTAGATTTCCTCGCTACTTAACCCCAATTGTAAAGCATGGCGCACCGCAAAAATGCGATCGGGATGAGGGGTTCGCAATTGAGCGCGAATTTGTTCACCACTAGGCAACTTTTCCGATTGGTCACAACCCCAGCCAGCCCGTCCAGTTTCCAGAGAACGGAAAGCCTTTTGGAAAGACTCATTAAATGTCCGCCCAATCGCCATGGCTTCCCCCACTGACTTCATTTGAGTTGTCAGCACAGGGTCAGAACCAGGAAACTTTTCAAAAGCGAAGCGGGGAATTTTAGTAACTACATAGTCAATAGTCGGTTCAAAAGATGCGGGGGTTTGCTTAGTGATATCATTTTTAATTTCATCCAGGGTGTATCCCACAGCTAGCTTGGCCGCAATTTTGGCAATGGGGAACCCCGTAGCTTTGGAAGCTAGGGCGGAACTGCGGGAAACACGAGGGTTCATTTCAATCACCACCACATCACCACTCACGGGATTAACCGCAAATTGGATATTAGATCCGCCGGTTTCTACGCCAATCTCGCGGATAATTTTAATTGCCATATCCCGCAGCCTCTGATATTCCTTATCAGTCAGCGTTTGGGCAGGGGCAACAGTAATGGAATCACCGGTGTGAATCCCCATGGGGTCTAGGTTTTCGATGGAACAGATAATCACTACATTATCTGCCAAATCCCGCATGACTTCCAACTCGTATTCTTTCCAACCGAGTAGGGATTGGTCTATGAGAATTTGCGACACTGGGCTAGCATCTATACCTACCTGTGCCATTTCTTCAAATTCTTCTTGATTGTAGGCAATACCGCCACCAGTCCCCCCCATTGTAAAGGCAGGACGTATAATTAGGGGATAACTGCCAATGCGATCGGCGATTTCTTTGGCCGCCGATAAAGATGAAGCCGTACCACTAGGACAAACAGCCACCCCTATTTTTTCCATAGCTTCATTAAACAGTTTGCGGTCTTCCGCTTTCTCGATGGCTGGTAATTTAGCGCCGATTAGTTCAACGTTATACTTATCCAATGCGCCATTTTTCGCTAGGGCTACGGCAAGATTGAGTGCTGTTTGTCCTCCCATGGTAGGTAGGAGGGCATCAGGGCGTTCTTTGGCGATAACCTTTTCGACCATATCCGGTGTTAGTGGCTCAATATAGGTGCGATCCGCTGTTTCTGGATCAGTCATAATTGTTGCCGGGTTAGAATTAACTAAGACTACTTCATAGCCTTCTTCTCGCAGTGCTTTACAGGCTTGAGTACCGGAGTAGTCGAATTCACAGGCTTGACCGATGACGATAGGACCAGAGCCTAACAGTAGTATTTTCCGGATGTCTTGACGGCGGGGCATAGTTGTTGCGTTGGAGTAAGAGAATACAAATCCTGATTATTTTAAAGGTCTTTCGCCTTTGTCAGATTATTTATTATTAAGTTTTCCAGGTTAGATAGCGCATAGGGATTGGGGATCACTTACCTAATACGCCAGCCATTGTATCAAGGAAACTACTATAGCCTACCTTTTTGTGGCTGTACTATCCTTGTGCAGTATGGCTGATTACAAAATATATGAATCCTCCATAAGTTCCACTGCTTTTCCCACCATCAAGCAATTTTTGAGGTAAAGGTCTAATTTTATTCCCATGTCCCCTCACATTTTTATTAAGATATGTAATTTCTATAGTAATAGAATAAATTATCAATAAGAGAGATTTTACTATTAGTAAATATCTTCAATTGCAACTAATAATTTTGAGAATATATCTGAGAACTTTATCTAATTTGAGTGATTGGAAATCATATCTACTGAGACAAAAGCCACGAACTCTGGCTTAAAAGCCTTGGTTTTTCATCAATCCATCCTTGGTATAGTAGCGAATTATTTTCGCCAAAAACTTTTCATATATCCTCCAAGTTTCATGGTCAGTTTATGGTCTAACTAGCTTGAACATTATTGCTATACATTAAAAAAGCAGGTGTTTCAACCCTTGGGAGTTAAAACACCTGGCTTTTGTATATCTTCTTAATGTTTAAGTCTGTCAACTCCTATCTGAGAGCAGACTTGACGCGAATCCAATTATCAAACTCTAATTTTCAGCAGTTTGGACAAATCCTAAAGTTAAGCTATCTTTACCCAGGAAATGAGCTAAATGGTAAGCCCTTTCCTCAGTTTTTAACAGAATTTGTTCATAGAGATAGCGTGTCCCACGGTCGCCTAAACTCTCTGCCTGAGAAGCTTGACGACGAATAACCTTAATAATGGCTTGTTCTGCTGCTAAATCATTTTCTATCATTTGGCGGCAAGAATATACACCGTCGGGTTCTGGCTCAAAACAGGTGAGTTCCGCTAACTTACTAAAACTAGCCGCTGGTACACCACCCAGCCCGTTTAGGCGCTCGCCAATTTCATGGACATGACTTTGTACTTGTTCGTAGTTGTCGTTAAAGAACTCATGCAGTGAGTAAAATTCTGAACCTTCTACTACAAAATGATGCTTTTGATATTGTAAATATAGTGCTTGGAAGCTAGCTAATACAACGTTGAAACCTTCTGTTACCGGAGCAGTAACACTATGATCTAGCAGTACAGGATTGTCATAAACCTGACCAAAATTTTGTACTAAAGTTTGTGTATCAGACATTGTTCTCCTCGCTTTTTCACAGTTATGGCTTTTAACTGCTTATCTTTTATATATTAACATTTTTAGAAGAAATCAACAGCGATTAATAACAAAAAAATTAGATTTTTATTTCTGTAAATATGGTTTTTTATGACAACTGCAATGATGCCAGGGATCTCATCACAGTTATGATTAATCAACTAATAACAGTATCTAGCAATTATTTTCTAAACATAACCAATCTCATCCCTTCCAACTTTCTGGTTTTTCATCAGCAAAGGAGATAATCTTTACCTTTCCACCCGCCAAACAACCCAGGTAATTAGGAGAATTAGCAAAGTTTTAACCTTCTAGGGGATGAAGTTTAACAATTTCAGTCATTTTCCCGCTCAAACATGGGAGATTTCCAGTCATTGGTCGCAATGAGTCACAACTCAATCGCCTATTCCTCCCACACTCACCACTACCCACTTCCTGATTCATAACCGGAAAGTATGAGAAATTTGTGATCTTTTTTTGATTCTATTGAGAAAACTTTTCATTTAATGTATGCTGATATTAAAGAGGCATTATTCCCCAAGATTTTTCAGTTCAGGGGCTTAAAGCACTAATGCGTTGCAAGTTGAGGGCTAGTCTGTTGAAACGGTTACGTTCACAAATCGAGAAAAATTTTATTGTAGGCGTAGAGGTGGACTGGGCAGACCGATGGCAAGTGTATAAACGCTTACAGGAGTTAGATATCCCCTGTTCCTGTGAGACTAACCAACCATTGAGGGTTGAGATTAACACCCCTTTAGCAATGGTTCAAGTCTGGTCTGTAATACAGCAGTTAACAGCATCTCGGCAGGATTTGATTTGGAGTCTGGAATGCTGCTGCAAAACTCGTTACCGAAATTTCTGAAGTTTTGACACAGAACACCTATTTAGGCTGAGTTAGTTAAGGAGAGATTAAGCAAAATGAGTGCATCTTACAGTAGAGAAATATCGGAATTTCGCCTAGAAGGAAAATTCATAGATTTTGTCATTAAAGATGGCTACAACCTCAAGGGATTGTTATTACACACTGCTGAGGGTGAATGCTATGTTAAACTTGCTAAACATTTACGCGCGGCTTTTGACTTGCGTTTAGCACCTGGTAGTTGGCTGCAAGTTATTGGTTCTCAAAAGCATGATATAAAAAAAGATAAAGTTATATTGAAGGCGGAGCGTGTGATGGCAGTACGTTCTCATATCGAGACGGTTGCAAAGCTTACCTCAGTCATAGAACCGCCAGCCATCAAAAACACGCAGGGAAAAATAAGTAAAAATAAAGACACTATTTTGGTGTGTCACAAGTCTGATTGTATGAAGCGTGGCGGTAAAGCAGTTTGTCAAGCGTTGGAGGCTGCTTTAAGTCATCGTGGGTTGGAAGATCAAGTGAGTATTAAAGGTACTGGCTGTATGAAAAAATGCAAGGCTGGCCCTAATATAGTGATGCCAGACAAAACCCGTTATAGTCGTATTCCATATACACAAGTTCCGGCAATTATGGATAAGCATTTTGCTCATTGCAAGAAGCAACAGCAGTCACATAATTGCCCGCAGGGGGTCATACATCATCGGGAAATTGGTTGAAACCGCTGGTAAGGTTTTGATCCTTCCATGAAACATTCTTTGTGTTGCCTGTTGTTTGGCAATGGGTATTGGCAATTATTATTAATAATCCTTTTCGGCTGAAGCTAAAGGCGATCGCCCTAGCATTGACTGTACAATCTAGGCGATCGCCTAATATGTTCCTGTGGCAAAAATAGGCTAAACAACCGCAATACAATCGATTTCTACCAAAACATTCTTTGGTAGACGAGAAACCTGGACACAAGCACGGGCTGGGGCTGTAGCTTCAGGAAAATATTGAGCATAAACCGCATTGACTACGGCAAAATCATTCATATCAGCTAAAAATACTGTAGTTTTGACCACACTTTCAAATGTGGCACCAGAGGCTGTCAGAATAGCTTCTAGATTAGCCATAACTTGCTCAGTTTGCTTTTTAACATCATCTGTGTAGATGACATCACCCAGTCGCGGGTCAATGGCAATTTGTCCAGCCACAAAGATCATTTGACCGTTAGCGGCGATGGCTTGATTATAAGGTCCCACAGGAGCCGGTGCTTTATCAGTACGAATGACTTGACGATTCATAGATATCATGTTTTCTAATAATGTTTCCCCTGTGCCAATTTCTCCGTCACAGGTGTTTGGCTGCTGGTAAACTTCCCCATCAGGCATTATTGCACCAGTGAGGTCAGCATTTTCAAAGCTCGCCCCATAAATATTTGCTCCGGTTAAAATTGCCCGTTGCAAATTTGCACCATCGAAATTTGCTAGCATTAAATTTGCATCTGTCAGACACACTCTTTCCAAATTAGCCCCTTGCAAACAGGCCTGTTTCAGGTTTGCTTGTTCTAAAGACACCCCAACTAAATCCGCCATAGCTAAATTGACCCCTGACAAATTGCAATTGTCCAGACTGACCCCCCGAAATTGCGCTTCCTGGAAGTTAGCATTTTCAAATAATGCTTTACTGACATGGGCTTGGTTCAAGTTGGCTTTGGTGAAATCTGCTCCGGAAAGATTAGCCTCTTTCAAATTTGCAAAACTCAAATCCGCACCAGTGAGATCCGCCCAACTCAAATTTAGCGGGCCCCCTTGAATTCGACTCAAATCTGTAGCCCTTAACGAAGCTCTAGAAAGATTTGCTTCCCAAAGATGAGCTTTTTTGAGTGTCGCCTCACTTAAATCCGCTCCACTCAAATTTGTTTTGTATAAATCTATATCAGTTAAGTCTGTACCTTTGAGGTTTACCCCACTTAAATTTAACTCTTTAAATTTCCTTTCTCCTGTCGCATATTTCTCTAACAATTCCTCAACATTCATAATCCACCGCAAAATACTACTAACACAGTATAAAGTAAAATTTATTTCTTTTAATCTATGTGCATCTGTCGCTAATTAATCAAACCCCAACTGGGGACGTAGCCCATAATGGCGATAATACAAATAATCTTGGAGAATGCGCCCATGGTCAAAACATAAATTACTCGGTACACGCCAAGACTCGAAAATGCCTATATCTTTGGCATCATCACCCGCTATTGGTTCCCCCGTGGACGTTGCTAAAAACACAATGCTGATGGTATGCTGGCGTTGATCGCGGCTAGGGTCAGAATATACCAAGAATTGTGTAATTAAATCGACTTTCAAACCCGTTTCTTCCTCAGCTTCCCGCCGCGCCGCCACTTCGACAGGTTCACCATAATCAACAAAACCACCGGGAATAGCCCAACCAAAAGGTAAATTATGCCGCTCAATTAATACTATTGGTCGATGTGGACGGTCTACCAATTCAATAATGATGTCAACGGTGGGTGCGGGGTTTCTGTAAGTCATGATAGATTTGATGGGATAACTTCTTGTTATATTTGAACTTACAATATGCCTTTTCCTAGATCCAGTGGTATTTTATTGCATCCTACATCCTTCCCCAGCCGGTTTGGTATTGGAGATTTAGGCTTAGAAGCCTATAAATTTATTGATTTTCTCAGAGAGAGTTACCAGCAATATTGGCAAGTTTTACCTTTAGGACCAACGGGATACGGCAATTCTCCTTATGCTGCATATTCAGCCATGGCGGGAAACCCCATGCTTATCAGTCCAGAACAGCTGCAAGAGCAAGGTTTACTAACTGAAGAGGACTTTGCTAATTTACCAGTATTTAACGACTCTCAGATAGACTACGAGGGAGTCAAGTCTCTCAAGACTGCTTTGCTACAAAAAGCTTGTAATCATTTTCAAGTTAAGGCTACACCTTTACAACAAAAGGAATTTGCTGGTTTTTGTGACAGCAAAGCCTATTGGTTAGATGATTACGCCTTATTTATGGCGATCAAAGACACTCATAATAATACCAGTTGGCATACTTGGGAGGCGGAACTGGTCAAGCGTGAACCAGCAGCAATAGATAAAGCTAGGGAAAAATTAAGGTCGGAAATCCTCTATTATAAGTTTATCCAATTTGAATTTTTCCGCCAATGGTCTGAACTTAAATCTTATGCCAATATGAGCGGCATTTACATTATTGGCGATATTCCCATTTATGTAGCCCAAGATAGTGCTGATGTGTGGGCTCACCCTGAGATATTTTGTCTTGATGAAGAAACTAGAGAACCGGCTTTAATGGCGGGAGTTCCACCCGATTATTTTAGTGAAACTGGTCAATTATGGGGTAATCCCGTTTATAACTGGGAAGAATTAAAAAAACAGGATTTTAGATGGTGGGTGGGTCGCTTTGAAGCGATGCTCGATTATATAGATGTGATTCGCATTGACCATTTCCGCGGATTTGAAGCCTACTGGGCTGTGGAAAGGGGAGAAGAGACAGCGATGAATGGAGAGTGGTTGAAAGCTCCAGGAGATGAGTTATTTGATGCGATTAAAGCGAAACTAGGTACACTACCAGTTTTAGCGGAAGATTTGGGGGTAATTACCCCAGAAGTAGAAGCATTACGTGACAAGTATGAATTTCCTGGGATGAAAGTTTTGCAGTTTGCTTTTGGTTCTGATACCGGGAATCCTTTTTTACCTTTTAACTATACACGTAATGCTGTAGTTTATACGGGTACTCACGATAATGACACAACTGTAGGCTGGTTTAATCAAACTAACGATTGGGAAAAGCGCAATTTATTACTTTATTTAGGTTGTATTAGTCCAGAAGGTGTCCACTGGGATGTAATTCGACTGGCTTTGAGTTCCATCGCTAATCAAGCAATTATTCCTTTGCAGGATATCTTAGGTTTAGCAAGCGAGGCGCGAATGAACTTTCCCAGCACTGCTGAGGGTAACTGGGGTTGGCGTTACCAGTCCTCATTGTTAACAAGAGAACTAGGAGAGCGTCTGAAAAATCTGACTCAACTTTATGGACGCGCACCCCAGGAGAAGTGAGGAGTAAACAGCTGTTTATTCCTCAGGACTTTGGTCTAGCAGCAATCTTGATTTCTCTCTCTTTCCCCGGTTCTCCCATTTGTTTAGCTTCTTGCTGATTGACACTGATTAATACGCTACCCGCATTATTGGTTTTCACCGTTAGTTGCTGTTGGGCTTTCCAACTGCGCTGACTTCCTTCCGGGAGAACGCCTTCAAACTGAATTTTGCCATCAGCTATAATACGAATCCATGATGATGCTTTTAATGTCACACCAATATGCAGTGAGTCACTGTTATTGATGCGATTCAATCTACTGCTAACACTTTGGAACTGGTTTGATGCTTGGGAATTTACTTGATTGTGCTGTGGTTTTAACACAGTTTCTTGTTTTGGCTGTTGATTGCTATCGCTCAGAGTAGTATTATTTAGCATGCGAGATAAGCTACTTACAGAGCATACAATGACAAGTATGTAAAGTAAGTAAAGATGAACAGGGCGTAGTAGACCACTTAAATGAACTTTCCTAGTAGGTGCTAAACTCACAGGTGGAAAACCCAGAGGGAAAGTAGTGGACAATTCTACTGCATTTAAGCCTAATACTTCGGCAAATTGTCTGATTAAAGCTCTAATATAAACTGGTTCTGGCAGATCATCTAATTTACCTTGTTCAATGGAATCTAAAAGTTTCTGGGGAATTTTGGTTAAAATTACTATGTCTTCTTGTGATAAACTTCTTTCTTGACGGACAGCCAACAGGTAAGCTCCCAGTTCTGCCAATTTTTCCGATTGTTGTTGTTTTAATGAAACTCTAATTTCCGGTTTATCTTTACTTTTGAGCCACTTCATGCTTTCGTTCCATTCCTGATCTCATCTCAATCTTTAACGGGTAGATGCTTAATTTGTTTTTGCAAAAAGCGAACTTCAGCATCATTAAGTGAACGATATTTACCCTCATGTAATAAGGGCAAATTTGGCCTTCTTAATTGAATCAGACCTATGGCAGTACGATGTAGCTTAATTACTGGATATCCCAACTGTTCAGCTACACGGCGAATCTGTCGGTTTCTCCCCTCTTTTAAAACTATTTCTAAATGGCTATTTTTAGCAATAGTTCCTATAAAATTTACTGTAGCAGGAAGTGTTTTTTTTCCCCCCAAGACCACCCCTTCACGCCACATTTCTAGCACCGCTTCCGGGGGATGTCCCTTTACTAGTACCTGATAAGTCTTAGGAATCCTGTGACGTGGATGGGTGAGTCCAAATGTGAGATTTCCATCATTTGTCAGGATTAATGCTCCTGTTGATTGTGCATCTAAACGACCAACTGGGTGCAACCCTGAACCCTGGCGTAACTCGGGTGGGAGTAAATCCAAAACTGTTTTTCTTCCTTGGGGGTCGTCACAAGTAGAAACTACTCCCGCAGGTTTGTGTAGCAATAAATATATCAAGGGTGGACGCAGTTGGGCAGACACTGGCTGACTATCTACGGCAATTGTATCTTTTTCTGGATCAACTTTTTGACCTAAATGTGCTGTGACACCATTGATCTGCACTCGCGATCGCCGAATCATTTCTTCAGCTTCACGACGTGAGGCAATCCCCCACTGAGCTAGAATCTTTTGTACCCGTTCCTCCATAATGAAATTACTGTGTATAGTCTTTTCGATTTAAATAATCATATGATTTAAATTTGGTACAGAATAGAGATAAATGTTACATTTAAGGCTAATTTCGCCTCAGTTAGTTACTGAGCGAGTACCCATCAACCTAGTTGTTCCATGTCCGAGAAAAACTCCCTAAGCAAAAATCCACCTAAAATCCGGATCATCACACATACACTGACAACAGCCCTCAAACTGTGGTTAAAATCACAGGTCAGCCAAGTATCGCAGTTAGATGTAGAAATTAAAGCGAGCGATCGCCAAATTCTCTCTGGTTGTGTTCCTTGGGTATCTATTTTTGCGACTAATGCAGTGTATCAAGGTATTCATCTCACACAAATTCAACTTTTAGCAGAAAATATTCAGGTAAATATCGCCTCGATACTCAAGGGACAGGCACTACGACTATTAAAAATAGTACCAGTTTCTGTTCAATTAATGGTAGAAGAGAAAGACCTGAATAGTTCCCTCTCATCTGAATTATTCTCTACTGGTTTAAATGATCTATTGTTGAAAATATTACCAGAAATTGGTTTTAGAGCCAAGCCAATTTCCTGGCAAAGAATAATACTTGATAATAATAAAATTCTCCTCAGGTGTATTATATCATATGCAAGTGAAGCCACGCATCTGGAAATTAATTTCAATTGCTCCTTAATTGGCGGTCATGAATTGAAGCTAGACAATATCCAAGTCATGCAAAACGAAGCATCTCTGTTAAAGGATGAGCACAGTTACAATCTGAATCTTGGCTCAGATGTCGATATTCAAGAAATGAGTGTGATCCCTGGTCAGATGATTTGCCAAGGAATGATTAAGATTAATCCTTGAGGAGAGATGAAACCTGGATCCGGGGTAAATGGTTTAGCCTACAGTCCCCATTCTCCACAGGTCACAGATTTGCAATCAATGGTAATAAAAGCGTCACAAAATAGTAAACCAACGGGGCTGTAAAAATATAACTATCAGTGCGGTCTAAAATACCACCATGACCGGGGATCAACTGGCCTGAATCCTTCACGCCAGCGTCACGCTTGAGCATAGACTCAGTGAGGTCACCTAACAGACTAGCAATACCAATCAGTAAACCCAATCCTACACCAGTGAAGAGGAATTTTGGCAAGTGCAGATAATAGGCTCCTACCAAGGCTACAGCGACGCTGGCTATAATTCCAAATACCGCCCCTTCAACGGTTTTTTTGGGACTGATATCAGACAAACGGGTTTTGCCGAAGAATTTGCCAATAACATACGCACCAATGTCAGCAGCCCAAATACAAAAGAAAGTCAACACTGTTAAACTTAACCCCGGTGGTAAGGATGCAAAACTGTATTCCTGGAAGTTGCCAATATTGGGCCAGTAACCACCGATAGCTTGCGTGGCGTAGCTATAGGGGAGATTGGTGTAAGCTAAACTATCAATACTGCGCAATCGTACCCAGTAACTTGATAAGTAGCCAACATAAAATAGTCCCATAATGGAGGCAGAAATATCGGCGATTGTAGCCATTTTTGGTTGAAACAGTAAATAGAAACAAATTAATGTCCCTGCTATGGGCATCACAGCATCAGCCAAACTTTCATTAAAGTTACAAATCACTAGTAAAGCTAGGCTGACAAACATGGTAGTTTTAGCAGCGGGTAAAATACCTCTAGCTCGTACCAAATTAAAATATTCTTCTTGACCTAAAAGAACCACCACCGCAATGGCGATAGTAAAGTACCAACCACCCAAAAGGGTAGCCCCCAGAGCCAGGGCGATCGCCACAATTCCACTAATAATCCGAGACCAAGGCATAGAAATGAGTATGAAGTATAAAGATAAAGTCTAATAGCGTAGCGTGGACTAAGCCATAGTAGAAGCTGTAATTTATCCTGGATGCCTCAGTTTTCATCCTCCTAAACTAGTGCAACTTTTAAGCTAATCAAAGCGATTAAACTAGATTAACTACGGCATCCGTCAATTCTGACTTGTCAGAAAGCACGATAGAATCATGGGTCACGGTGAAGGCAGTTGCTTGCAAAGCACGCAATAAAATATTGCGTGCGCCATTCACATCACGAGAAATCTGTATTCCGCAATGTGGACATTTAAAAACTTTGTTTCCACCTAATTTATAATGAACATGACCGCAGTTACCGCACGTTTTTGACGTATATGATTCGTTACAAAGCACGACTATTACACCTTTTCTTTGTGC
This sequence comes from Anabaena sp. CS-542/02, assembly GCF_028331085.1. Taxonomy (NCBI): domain Bacteria; kingdom Bacillati; phylum Cyanobacteriota; class Cyanophyceae; order Nostocales; family Nostocaceae; genus Anabaena; species Anabaena sp. CS-542/02. The sequence continues at coordinate 79,941 of NZ_JAQMTM010000019.1, read as the reverse complement.
AGCTTGCTTGAGATGTCGCTCAAATTTGTAATGGGAAAGAGTCAGCATTTGCCGTACAGACTTACTGTTTATTTTGCGTTTCTTCCCACTACGTTTTTTAATCACCATTTGACTAGAATCAAACGTTGGTAGGTAAATTACTTTGTAGGAATTAACAAGCAAGTTAACAGCTTTGTTATGCAAATCTTTAATTAAATTCTGAATCCTTTCTCTGACACGATTAGCAGCAATACGCATCTTTCTACGTTTACGGCATGTTGTTTTGGTAGAACGGCTGATGAGATTATCAAGGTGCTGACACAATCTTTGTATGCGTCCGATGTCTCCGGTTCCAATCTCCAAGACATTCTCGCCATCAAAACCAGTTAAGAAAGTGCGATTACCGGGGTCTACTGCTATTACCCTATCACTGCCAGTAGGTACAGTTTCTCTATATTGAGGAAAGCAGCCAAACCACTTACCACGACGGTAAACAAGCTCTGTACCATACTCGCATTGTTCAGGAATAGTTTGACCAATTGTAGTAAAACCTAAACCTTTCGTTGTGCGCGGATACCAAGTACCATTTTTGAAATTACCAACTTTGAATTGGATAGTTTGGCTTGTGGCTTTACAGCTTTTAAATTTCGCACTACCACCTTGACTGCGAGCCTGTTTAAAGGCATCAAATGCCTCAAAACAAGCTTCTTGACGTTGATGCCCTGGTAAGGTTTTAACCCATGACGTTACATCCATTTTTTGAGCTATTTTATCTCCTCAGCAGATATCTTAACTTCTTTTGCTTGGCTAGTTTTATTATCAATAATTACTCTGAATTGAGTATCATAATTATTGTGAAGATAACTAATACATTGATTGCAGTAATAACGATAAGCAGCAAGCCAACGCTTCCAGACTCGATGTAATTCCTTACTATGAAATAGCCTGATTTTCAATACACTGTTCGGTAACTGCTTTGTCGATTCCTTGTGACGCGACTTCTTTTTGTAAATCTTCTTTGATGATTGACTTGTATTTTCTAAGCCCGTATAACCTGCTAGAGAAACAGTGGATGATCGACAACATATCTTGTACGAGTTCCTGTTCTGGACTAAGCTGGCGGTCATTGAGAACCAAGAGTTCGCACTCAAATTTTGTGCATAACCACTTAACCAATTCAAATCCGAACCGGACGAGTCGGTCAGGGTGGGTAACGACAACACGTTGGATATCGCCGTCGATGATTCGTTCCAGAATGGCGAGGAATTTTTTCCGTTTAAAATTGAGTCCGCTGCCAACTTCTGAAATAATTTCAGCCTCTGGGTATCTTGTGCGTAAGTGCTCAAGTTGTCGTTGCAAATCGTCTTGCTGGGAATGAGTCGATACTCGTCCATAGCAAATAGTTGTAATTGTCCGGGGTATTCCGCCGATTTTTTCGACTTCTTCGAGAATGAAACGCCTTTGACCTCCTGGTGTACGGATTGCTTTAAGTTTGCCTTCGTTTTCCCATCTCCTGAGACTGGAGACATGGACACCAAGGATTTTAGCTGCTTCCTTGGGAGTGACATGTTGCATTAAGACTTCATTAAATCAACTACTTTTAGTCTAGCGTGAGTTAGTAAGAGTTAGTCGTTTTAAGAAAAAATTGACAATTAGTTACACGTCTAGTTTTTCACCACTCAGGATAAAGATGGGATCAACAGCCACAAAGGTTTGAGAAAAGCCCCGCGTCTCCAAACGGTTGACAGCAGACTGGACAACTTCAATATTTCTAGCTCGCAACAGCGAGAAGCTTTGAGAAATAGCATATAGTCCTTCTAGATTAGCAGCTGTGGCCACAACCCTCCCTGATGTGGGCAAATAATGCCATACCGCTGGTAAAATATCCTCTATGGGTTTTCCACCCTCAATACAAACGCGATCAGGGGATAGCTTCAGCTCATGCAAACACTCTGGGGCGCTACCTTCAATTATTTGCACATTCTTGACTTCAAAGCGATCGCAGTTGCGCTGAATTAAGTTGGCTACATCTTCATCCCGTTCTACTGCTATAATGTGTCCCTTAGGACATAGTAGTCCAGCTTCTACAGGAATTGTCCCTGTTCCCGCGCCAATATCCCATAATACTGAATCAGATTTGAGCCGCAGTTGGGAAATTAATAATAGTCTCAGTTCTCGCTGACTGAAGGGAATACCCGGTAAATGCTCAAATAATTCATCGGGAATACCAGGGGTAGTATAAGGCCAAAGTTGGGAAGGCATAGAAAAACACAATTATACTAAATGTATCAGCTTGCCCAATTTGACAAGCCATAAGCCAAAAAAGCTTGAAAACTTAGCGTTATTAGCAATCATAATGATCAGCGAAGTCTTAGGCGATCGCTACGAAGTCCAGCAGCTATTAGGAAAGAAATCAGGGCGACGGACGTTCTTAGCCAGGGATAAAACCACAGGGGAGTTAGTAGTCGTCAAGTTACTTTCTTTTAGCAGTGACTTTGAATGGGATGATCTCAAGCTATTTGAGCGCGAAGCCAAAATTTTAAAATCTTTGTCCCATCCCGCTATCCCCAGTTATCTAGACTATTTTGAAGTAAATTTACCCAAGCTTAAAGGATTTGCTCTAGTCCAGAGCTATATTTCAGGTCAAACTTTAGAACAATACATCAAAGTTGGGCGGACTTTTACAGAATCTGAAATCAAACAGGTAGCCACGGAGCTTTTAGAAATTCTCATCTACCTACATGGGATGCATCCACCTGTGATTCACCGTGATATTAAGCCTAGCAATATTTTATTGGGTGAGCGCTCCGCTCATCATGTCGGTCAAGTTTACCTAGTAGATTTCGGTTCTGTGCAAAATGTACTTGATACAGAAGCTGGGACTAGAACTGTGGTCGGAACATATGGCTATATGCCTCCAGAGCAATTTGGGGGGCGTACTGTTCCAACTTCTGACCTTTATAGTTTAGGCGCAACATTAATTTATTTGGTCAGCGGTAATCATCCAGCCGATTTACCCCAAAAAGATTTTCGCATTCAGTTTGAACAAGTAACTCACCTGAGTCCAGGGTTGACTCGCTGGTTAAGGTGGATGACTGAACCAACCCTAGAACGGCGACCAAGTTCGGCTTTAGAAGCCCTGAAAGCTTTGAATGAGTCGGACTTGAAAAGCCCCCTCCCTTTAAATATGGTTAAACCTGTGGGGAGTAAAATTCAACTCTCTCAGAATTGGGATCATCTAGAAATTCTCATCCCATCGGCTGGTTGGAAGTTTTGGATGTTATTCGCTGGTTTGTTTGGTTTGTTTTTCTTCTTTAGTGGCCCCGTGGTGACAATTGAGGCGCTATTTACCATCAATTTTTTCCTTGCCTTACAGGGATTGTTCGCGTGGGGTATGGGTTATTTCATATTGTATTATTTATTTCGCTCTCTATTTAGACGCACCCGCCTGCGTTTCGATGAGCAGCAAATGACCTTTACTTATGAATTATTCGGATTTAAATGGCATGGTTTCCCCCCAGCGCCTCGGGAAAATATTACTAAGATCGCTTATATTCCTCGATACGTTGTCAAAGATGCTGAGGGTGGTGATAGTCTCAAACCCGCAAAGTTAGAAATTTGGGTGGGAGTGACAAAATACCCTTTGAGTGTTAATCATGGTGCTATTCAATCTGAAGCGGAACTGGAATGGCTAGCTCATGAATTAAGTGATTGGTTAAATATCCCCATTGAGAAAGCATAGACTCACCAAAGCAAAAACAATTTAAAAGTCAGCCCAATTGCAATTTGAAAAATAGTTGTCTTGAGCGTCTAGGGTCTTTTGCTTTCCCAGTACTGTTAAAGGTTGGTTTCTAGCCCCTGTCTTTAAACCTGGTGAGTGTCAAATTCAAAGTAAAACTGAGAAAAGATTCTAAAATTTTTACTGCCTTGGTCTCACCTGGGAGATACTCTAAAATAAACCCAAATATTGCTCATCTATTTAGATAAACTTGGCACTAGAGAATTTTATGATCTAAAGTTCTGTCTTTAATTATACTTGAATAAAGGATAACCGTAATGTTTGGACTAGGATGGCCGGAAGTAGTCATAATTGCCATTGTAGCTATCGTAATTTTTGGACCTAAAAAAATTCCTGAATTGGGAAATGCATTGGGTAAAACCTTACGGGGGTTCAAGGAAGAATTGAACTCTCAGGATGATGACGCCCAGGGTGATAGCTAAGGAGGGGTAGCCATAGGAGAACAGCAATATTTAGAAGTAGAGACGCCATAGATTCGTCTCTACAACCCCAACTAAGGTAAAGTCTTGATCACAGAAGACGTCATCCCATTTTGAGTATCTACGATTGTGGTGGAGGTATTTTGTGGCTGTACCTCCTCTGTTACTAAACCCCGCAGCTTGATTAACTTGATGGCTCGACTCACACTTTCTGGTAAAATTACTACTAGACTGTTATCGGGAGCCATATCTAAGGCTTGATTAATTGCCGTAGTTTCATCCAAAACTGACTCATAACGACAATTGGGATTAACTTGCGTAATACCGTTAGTAATCAGATCCGCAGCTGACCCACGCGATCGCCCCCTGGTGTCATCATCTTCTTTGACAATAATATAGTCAAAAATTTCTGCCGACAATTTCCCCAAAGTGACAAAATCTTCATCACGGCGATCGCCTGGACCACCGACAACGCCAATGCGCTCTCCCGTAGTCCAATTTCGCACAAAAGAACCCAAAGCCTCATAACTGGCGGGATTGTGAGCGTAATCTACCAAAGCATGATACTTACCCAAATTAAATAAATTCATTCTTCCGGGGGTTTGACTCACCGAAGCCCGGAAACTCTTCAACCCGGCGCGAATCTGTTCTATGGTCACATCCTGGACAAAAGCAGCTAAACTAGCGGCCATTGCATTAGCAATCATAAAACCGGCTCGTCCGCCCATGGTCAAGGGAATATTTTCGGCTCTTTCTATGCGGTGTGTCCAATCACCCTTGACAATGGACAGATAGCCATTTTCATAAACCGCCGCCACACCCCCCTGCTGTACATGCTGACGCACCAACTCAGCATCAGGATTCATAGTAAAATACGCAATATTAGCTTTAGTTTTCTGGGCCATAGCTGCTACCCGATGGTCATCGGCATTTAGCACAGCGTAACCGTCAGGAAATACGGCTTCTGCTACTACACTCTTTAAATTAGCCAACTGCTCAATGGTATCTATATCACCTATACCCAAATGGTCAGCGGATACATTCAATACTACACCGACATTAGCCAGATCAAAACCTAGACCGGAGCGTAGGATTCCACCGCGAGCAGTTTCCAGCACTGCCACCTCCACAGTGGGATCTTCCAAAATCACATGGGCGCTTTGGGGTCCAGTATTATCTCCTGACTCCACTAAGTATTCACCGATATACGTCCCATCTGTAGTTGTATATCCTATGACCTTGCCTGTCTGCTTATAAATATGTGCCAACAGTCGAGTAGTGGTTGTTTTACCATTAGTACCTGTGACACTCAAAATCGGAATCCGACCTGACTGTTCATGGGGAAACAGCATATCCATAACCGCCCCAGCAACATTCCGGGGTATACCTTGACTGGGAGCTACATGCATCCGGAATCCTGGCGCTGCATTCACCTCCACAATTACCCCATCTACCTCGCGCAAAGGACGGCTAATATCTGTAGTAACAATATCTAAGCCCGCTACATCCAAACCAATAATTTTCACCACCCTTTGAGCCAACCAGACATTTTCCGGGTGGATTTCATCCGTGCGGTCTATAGCACTTCCCCCAGTACTCAAATTAGCTGTTGCCCGTAAATAACAAATTGTCCCTTTAGGTGGTACACTCTTAAGGGTTAGTCCTTGCCTTTCTAATAGTTGGTAGCTGCTACGGTCTAATTCAATCTTGGTGAGTATATTATCATGCCCTTCACCACGATTAGGGTCTTGGTTGGTTTCCTCGATCAGTTGAGCAATGGTAGACCGACCATCACCGACAACATGAGCCGGAACCCGTTCCGCTACGGCTACCACTTTGCCATTTACAACCAGCACCCGATGGTCTCGCCCGGCGTAATAGCGCTCAACAATAATAGAGCGAGAAATTAATCGGGCTGCTTCATAAGCCGCTTCGGCTTCATCCCACTCTCTAATATCAATAGTAATTCCACGCCCGTGGTTACCATCAGATGGTTTAATGACAATAGGATAGCCACCCACATATTCAATGGCTTCTTCTAAATCATCGAAAAAGTTGATCACTGTACCTTTGGGTACTGGGGCTCCAGATGCTGCCAGAATCCGTTTGGTAGCTTCCTTATCGCAAGCTAATTCAACTCCCAAAATTCCGGTATTACCAGTCATGGTTGCTTGCATCCGCTTCTGATTCACGCCGTAACCCAATTGAATCAAAAACCGGGCACTCAACTGTGTCCAGGGAATACCTCTTCTTTCAGCTTCTTTGACAATTGCTTCAGTCGAAGGACCTAAAGAGGATTCACGCCATAAATCTTGTAGGTCTAAAATATCTTGTTCGAGTTCTGCTTTTGGATAACGACCTCTATCAACGATACTTTGGCAAAGCCGCACAGCTGCTCTCGCCGAGTAGCGTCCTGCTTCCTCATTCAGATACTCGATCACCACCTGGAAAATCCCAGGTGTGGCAGTTTCGCGGGTGCGCCCAAAGCCGACATGCATTCCGGCTAATTCCTGCAGTTCTAAGGCTACGTGTTCCACGATGTGGCCCATCATAGTGCCTTCCTTAACCCGCATCAGAAAACCGCCGCGACAGCCAGGGGAGCAGTAATGACCTTCCAGACTTGGCAGAGCCTCTACTAATCCTTCGTAAAAGCCAGGGATTTGATTCGAGGGCGTCTCGGCAAGGTTCTCTAAATCTAGTCGCATAACGATTAGCTTGTGGCGTCGAATGCTCCAGTAATTTGGGCCACGTAAGGTCTGGATCTTGAGGATTCTCATGGGAATAGGTAGATGGAGATTCGGAACCAAAATTCTAGTTTCTTACTGAAATTGACCGCTAAACTGTTTATGGTGAACAGTTTTTGTGTTAGTGTTAGCGGGGCTAGCAACAAAACAGGGTAATTGGTCATTGGGGGAGTTTAGTTTTTTGGGAATTTGATAGGGTAGCGTGGCGTAAGCCATATTTTTCCCCCCCCTTGTTTTAGCGGTCAATGCGGTGTACAGCTGGTAATACAGTCCGCTGATATAGGTGAAAGCGATCCCCATAGCTGAGGATGTGCAATCGTAAATTATGCACGGTGAGAGGTTCATTAGCGCCCACATGAGGCTCGTTGGTATGGCTCACTTCTGTGGGATCGACAATAGTGACACTTCCTTTACCGACAACTTGTAGCCAACCATCACGTTCAAATACAGCACAAGTATCTTCATCAATTCCAATCCCTAGGCGGTCGGGATGAGCGGCGATCGCACTAATCAACCGACCCATGCGATTACGATTGTGAAAATGCTGGTCAACAATCACCTCCGGGATAAAACCCAAACCCGTTGCCATATCGACCAGGGAACGATTTGGAGTTTCACCACTACCACCACCAGCAATCATATGATGCCCCATCACTGCGGCTCCAGCACTAGTACCGGCCAGTGTCAGTTGTCCGTCCCGTACCCGTTGGCGGATAATTTCCATAGCTGGCGTATCTGAGAGTACGCCACAAAGACGCAATTGGTCGCCTCCAGTGAGAAATACACCACTACAGGATTCCAAGGACTCTTTGACAAGGCTGGTTTCACACTGTTCGCGTTCGCGTATGTCTAAAATTTCGACTTTGTCTGCACCCATTTCTTCAAATAGGCGAATATATCTACCACCGATGATAGCTGGTTCGCGAGAAGCCGAAGGAATAATTGTAATATAGGCCTTACTAGCACCAGCACGGCCAAAAAAAGTTCTGAGGATATCGCGTCCATGAACTTTATCTTCTGCGCCTCCGATAACCAGAACGGCGGTTTTAGTTGCTTGGGGTGTCCTCATTTCCAGCGATTTAGCTTTTAATTGCGGCATTGTGTTTCTCCTGTCAACAACTTCAGGTGAATAGAACAAGGTATGGCTATGGACACTCAGGGGAATGGCTAACACCAAGGAAGCGATTGCACTTCGCTTTGTGGGGGAGAAACTTGTCCCAAAGTTAGCATCGGGGTAACTTGCCGATTTAACTTCTGGACTGATCCACATGTTCGCGTAGCGTCTCCGTCAGGATCAGCCTTCATATTCATGTGTTGTTTACTGTTCCTCAAAGCCAGTGCCTTGTTGTTCACCTGTACACTTTTTCCAGACTGGCAAAATAATGCTTGGGAGACTAGAGATGACACTTGTGTTCGGTAGGTTTCCCCACTTTGACGAAATGTCCTTTTCCCCTCTGGTATTGCGGTCTATCAGGTTTTAACACGCTTTTCTTGAGGCTGGGCCTATGCAGCCACTGAAGTTGTTAACTTGGTCAGATTATTAATTTAAATGTACTTGTGACAATATTTAAACACAAATTAAGTAATTAGAAAAACTTTTGATCCTACTAAAATCAATAGTTCTGGTACTTTTAGTCACTATTGATTAAACTTGTCTGTAGTTCTATCCTACATTGAGCGATTGTTTTTGCTAGACATTCAAATTTAAGATTAGTGTTCTCCAATACGAATTACTGTGCGCTTTGATATAGTTACACTTTTTCCTGACTGTTTTACCTCAGTTTTAAGTTCCGGTCTGCTAGGCAAAGCCTTAGCTAAACGGATTGCTCAAGTAAATCTGCTTAACCCCAGGGATTTTACCACCGATAAGCACCATAAGGCTGACGATGAACCCTATGGCGGTGGCGTTGGGATGCTGATGAAGCCAGAACCAATCTTTGCTGCTGTGGAATCGTTGCCAACTCTACCGCGTAGAGAGATTATTTTCATGAGTCCCCAGGGTCAAACCATGAATCAACCCCTATTGAAGGAATTGGCTACGAATTATGACCAGCTAGTAGTCATCTGCGGCCATTACGAAGGAGTAGATGAGAGGATACTCCATTTAGTCACTCGGGAGGTATCTTTAGGAGATTTTATTCTCACCGGGGGAGAAATTCCGGCTATGGCATTGCTCAATGGTGTAGTCAGGCTTCTACCAGGTACTGTAGGCAAAGTCGAGTCCCTGAAGGCAGAAAGTTTTGAGGAGGGATTGCTAGATTACCCCCAGTACACTCGCCCGGCTGATTTTCGCGGCTGGAAAGTTCCAGATGTCTTACTATCTGGAAATCATGCGCAAATAGCTCGGTGGCGATATCAGCAACAACTCAAAAGAACGGCTGATCGCCGTCCCGATTTGCTGCGAAAATGGCAACAGGAGAACCCGCAATTCGGGGAAAAGACATTCCCCAATGACCCATCACGACCAAATAATCAATCATAACCATGAATATTCGCATTGGCAACGGCTACGATATCCACAAATTAGTCAGCCATCGCCCTTTAATTCTAGGAGGAATCCCAATTCCTCACGAATTGGGTTTATTAGGGCATAGTGACGCTGATGTCCTCATTCACGCCATCATCGATGCCATGTTAGGGGCCTTATCCTTGGGGGATATTGGTCATTATTTTCCTCCCACTGATCCCCAATGGGCCGGGGCTGATAGTGTAGTTCTATTAACTCAAGTACATCAACTCATCAAGGAACAAGGTTGGCAAATAGGTAATATTGACTCGGTAGTAGTAGCAGAACGTCCCAAATTAAATCCGCATATTGAAAAGATGCGTGCTAATTTAGCCTCTGTTTTAGAGTTACTACCCAATCAAATCGGCATCAAAGCCACGACTAATGAAAAATTAGGCCCCGTTGGTCGCGAAGAAGGTATATGTGCTTATGCAGTAGTTTTATTATCAGCTAAAAACTGATTAGTCAATTTATTTAATAAAACTAAAAGATAAATTATGATATTCAGTAACAAAATATCTAAGCCAATAAAAGGTTTTTGTTTATTTATATGTTTAGTGGCTTTTACAGCTATGGCAATTATAGCCTGTAACCCATCTAAATTTCCAACTAAATCGCCACAATTACCGCAATTAATCAACAGCATTCTCAGTGATCCGAAAACCTTTAATTATGCGCTGAGTTCCGAATCTCCTAATATTTTCGGTTTAACTTACGAGGGATTAACCACCCAGAATCCCATCACAGGGGAAATTGAACCAGTGTTAGCAGAATCATGGTCAGTTACCGATGATAAATTAGGGTTTATTTTTACCCTCCGAGAGGGTTTAAAATGGTCAGATGGGCAACCACTAACAGTAGACGATGTTGTTTTCACTTATAACGACATCTACCTCAACGAAGAAATTCCCACAGATACTAGAGATATTCTCAGAGTAGGTGACAGTCGCGCATTACCTAAAGTAGAAAAAATTGATGCCCGGCGGGTTAAATTCACCACTCCAGAACCATTTGCGCCCTTTTTGGGAACATTAGGAATCCCAATTTTACCCGCCCATGTCCTGGAAAAATCCATCACAACAAAAGACCGAGAAGGTAAGCCCATATTTCTCTCCAAGTGGGGCGTTGATACTCCTGTCGATGAAATCATCGTCAATGGTCCATACAAATTAGAGCGTTATGATACAAGTCAGCGTGTAATTTTCCAGCGTAACCCCTATTATTGGCGTAAAGGCCCACAAGGAAAATCTCAACCTTATATTGAACGGATTGTATGGCCAATTGTCGAATCTACAGATACTTCAATGCTGCAATTTCGTTCTGGTGGTTTAGATGCTGTCGGAGTAACCCCAGATTACTTTTCTTTGCTCAAAAAGCAAGAAAAACAGGGTAATTTCACCATCTATAACGGCGGTCCAGCTACTGGAACCTCCTTTATTGTGTTTAATCTCAACAAAGGTAGAAGAGATGCTAAACCTCTAGTAGACCCGATAAAGTCTCGTTGGTTTAATACAGTTGAATTTCGGCAAGCAGTAGCTTATGCTATTGACCGCCAAACCATGATTAATAATACTTTCCGCGGCTTGGGTCAAACTCAAGACTCACCCATTACCATCCAGAGTCCTTTTTATATGTCTCCGGAACAGGGACTAAAAACCTACGATTACAATCCTGAACAAGCCAAGGAATTGCTCAAAAAGGCTGGTTTTAAATATAATAGCCAAGGTCAACTATTAGATTACCAAGGTAATCGGGTTCGTTTCACCTTACTAACAAATGCAGGAAACAGAATCCGCGAAGCAATGGGGGCACAAATTAGACAAGATTTAGGCAAAATTGGGATGCAGGTTGATTTCACACCCTTGGCATGGAATACTTACACAGATAAGCTAGCTAATACTCTAGATTGGGATGCTTCTTTACTAGGTTTGACTGGTGGGTTAGAACCCAATAATGGCGCTAATGTCTGGTCACCTGAAGGGGGATTACATATGTTTAATCAAAAACCCCAGGCAGGACAAAAGCCAATAGAAGGCTGGGAGGTGTCTCCTTGGGAGGCGAGAATTGCTGAACTTTACATTCAAGCAGCCAGGGAATTAGACGAGGCCAAACGTAAAGAAATTTATGCCGAAACTCAGAAGATTAGCCAAGAATATTTACCGTTTATTTATTTGGTTAATCCTTACTCATTGTCAGCAGTGCGAAATAAATTTGAAAATATTCAGTATTCAGCTTTAGGTGGTGCATTCTGGAATATTTATGAAATCAAAATGACCTCCTAATTTTCCTATTCCCTCATTGAAAATTACTGTGACTCAACCCGAAAGCTTGCGATCGCTCTTAGAAGCGGTTGCTAATGGTCAAGTTACCCCAGATATAGCCTTAGACTCTCTAAAAAGTTGGTCCTATGAATCTGTGGGTGAGTTTGCCAAAATTGATCATCATCGCCAACTGAGAACTGGTTTCCCTGAAGTCATTTGGGGACCTGGTAAGACTCCAGAGCAGATTGTACAAATTATGCAGGTGATGCGCCACCGTAACCCGGTAGTGATGGCAACGCGCATTGAACCAGGAGTTTATGCCGCACTGCAACCCAAGATTAGGGATTTACGATATTACGAATTGGCGAGAATTTGCGCCATTAGTCCCCCCACCATTGACCCAAAGATTGGCGGTTTAATTAGTATTCTTTCGGCCGGGACTGCTGACTTACCGGTGGCTGAAGAGGCAGCTGTAACAGCAGAACTTTCTGGTTTGCGTGTACAACGTCTTTGGGATGTGGGTGTGGCGGGAATTCACCGTTTACTTAGTAATCGCCATTTGATTCAAGCCTCATCAGTTCTCATTGTTGTGGCGGGAATGGAGGGCGCTTTGCCTAGTGTTGTGGCAGGTTTAGCAGATTGTCCAGTGATTGCTGTTCCTACTAGCATTGGTTATGGTGCGAGTTTTGGCGGTTTAGCCCCCCTATTGACAATGCTCAACTCCTGTGCAGCCGGTGTGGGGGTCGTGAATATTGATAATGGTTTTGGTGCTGCTGTGCTCGCAGGGCAAATTTTGCGAACAGCTGAGAAAATCAATTCAAAATAAAAGATTATCTATGACCAAAGAACAAACGTGGAGTCAACGATTTGAATCCGCATTACATCCAACCATCGCTCGTTTTAATGCCAGTATAGGTTTCGATATCGAGTTAATCGAATATGACCTGACTGGTTCTCAAGCTCATGCTAAAATGCTGGCTCACACGGGTATTATTTCCCCTGTAGAGGGGGATCAACTGGTGGCTGGTTTAGAACAGATTCGCCAAGAATACCGCCAAGGAAAATTTCAGCCGGGTATTGATGCGGAGGATGTGCATTTTGCTGTGGAACGCCGACTAACGGAAATTGTCGGCGATATAGGTAAAAAGCTGCACACGGCGCGATCGCGTAATGATCAAGTTGGTACCGACACTAGACTTTATCTCCGGGAGCAGATTCAAGCAATCCGCAGCCAAATAAGAGAATTTCAACGTGTAGTACTAGATATAGCCGAAGACCACGTTGAAACTTTGATTCCTGGATATACGCACCTTCAACGTGCCCAACCCGTGAGTTTGGCCCATCACCTCCTGGCCTATTTCCAAATGGCACAACGCGACTGGGAACGCCTAGGAGATGTTGCACGCCGGGTGAACATTTCCCCCCTAGGGTGTGGTGCATTGGCGGGGACGACTTTCCCCATTGACAGACATTACACAGCTAAACTATTGCATTTTGACACAATTTATGATAATAGCTTGGACGGAGTGAGCGATCGCGACTTTGTGATTGAATTTCTCTGTGCGGCCAGCTTAATCATGGTTCACCTCAGCCGTCTTTGTGAGGAAATTATCCTCTGGTCATCGCAAGAATTTGGTTTTGTCACCCTCAAAGATAGCTGTGCTACTGGTTCGAGCATTATGCCCCAAAAGAAAAACCCCGATGTACCCGAATTGGTGCGGGGAAAAACCGGCAGGGTATTTGGTCATCTCCAAGCAATGCTGGTAATTATGAAAGGCCTACCCCTGGCATATAATAAAGACCTGCAAGAAGATAAAGAAGGTTTATTTGACGGCGTTAACACCATCAAAGCGTCTCTAGAAGCCATAACAATATTGTTGCAAGGTGGGTTGGAATTTTGTCCGCAGCGTTTAGCAGCAGCCGTTAGCGAAGACTTCTCTAACGCTACAGATGTGGCAGATTATCTGGCGGCCAGGGGTGTTCCTTTCCGAGAAGCCTATAACCTTGTTGGTCAGGTGGTGAAAACCACTATTGCCGCCGGTAAACTCTTAAAAGATTTAACATTAGAAGAATGGCAACAACTCCATCCAGCATTTGCCACAGATATTTATCAAGCAATCTCCCCCCGTCAAGTCGTAGCAGCACGCAATAGCCACGGTGGCACAGGTTTTACACAAGTAAATCAGGCAATTGCTACAGCCCGCACTCAAATTTCTGAATAACAGAAGTATAGAGTGGGGAATGGGCAGATATTCCTGGTCTAGCTTATTCCCAATGCTCAATGCCAATTAACAAATCAGGGCCTACATATAATATGTACGCCCTGAAAATTCAAAAACTAAAATAATTAAAAGATGTCAACAGAATTAGGACTCAGCGTCAGTTGCGGCTGCGCCCTCTTCTTCCTCACTCTTAGGAGGTCTTTGTTGGAACCTTCTCTGCATTCTTCCTGTAGTAGTCCGTTTACGAAACTTTCTGGCATACGCCTGGTTACGTAGCGCCTTTTCTTTTTTCGGGTTACGGCGCTTGGCCATGTTCACCTCATTTAATAAACAACAAAAAATCCCAACTAGGCATTACATAAGGAACATCAGCTACTTATGTCATGGATATAGCTTTGGCCTAGATTAGTCATTATATAGTTTTAACAGCATACTAGTCTATCGTATTTCATTTATTTATGTCAATACTACCGAGAACTGCTTTTCCAGTCCCAAGGTGTTGATTATTGTGGATCAAGTTGTATTTAAGCCATAGCTAACCCAAAAAGTCAATTATTTCCATAACAAATGTATAAATAAACACTAGTATATGTTTTTTTTGGCAATCAATAAGAACATTGATATACTGTACAAAGTCTTGATAAAAAACTAATTTCTGCCATTCAAACTAAATAAATAAGTCAAGATTGAATGTTATTGCTTTTTTTTGCAACATTTGCCCAGTCGAGAAGTAATTTATGGCGCTTAGTACAAACGATACTAGGTCTGATTTTCCGTCATCCTATTACTGGTGCTAGTATCATCCCAATATTACCAGATGGTCGAATTGTCCTGATTAAAAGGCGCGATGACGGCTGCTGGGCGTTACCAGGGGGTATGGTGGATTGGGGAGAGGATATTCCTCAAACAGTCAAACGAGAATTGAGAGAAGAAACCGGACTGGAGTTGGTAAAAATTACTCGTTTAGTAGGAGTTTACTCAGCACCTGACCGTGATCCTCGCATTCATTCAATTTGTATTCTGGTTGAAGCTGAAGTTCAAGGAGAAATGGAGATTCAAGATACTTTGGAAGCTTTGGAAATCGAGGCTTTTCCACCTGATTCTTTACCTCTAGGAAAAATGTCTCATGACCACACCCGCCAGTTAGAAGACTATTTGAACGGCTTGACAACACTAGCGTAAAAGGTATTGTTGATTAGAGATTTAACCTTAGATTAAAGTGCATACACTATTCCGTAACTCCCGGAGACAACTCACTCAAGGGCTTTTGTTTTGGCGTGAAGCTGGTCAAGGGACTCCTATAATTTTCTTGCATGGTGCTTGGAACAATAGCAGTCAATGGGTATCAGTAGTTGAGTCACTATCTGATAATTTTCATTGCTTCGCACCAGATTTATTGGGGTTTGGTGAGTCAGAAAACCCTAATGTTCATTACTCGATTGATTTAGAGGTAGAGTGTATTGCCGAATTTGTTCAAGCTCTGAGATTGCAAAAAGTATACTTGGTAGGGTATTCTCTTGGCGGTTGGATTGCTGCTAGCTATGCTTTAAAGTATCCAGATCAAGTATATGGTTTAGTATTGCTAGCACCAGAAGGTGTAGCTGTACAAGGACAGGAAAGATATTTTCGGAAAATGCGGAGATTTGTTAAAAGTACACCAATCTTATTGAAGATATTAAAATTCTGTCGGGGATTAAATAAAATTCCGGGGTGGAAAGAAAAAATTGACAAAAATTTTAGTTGGCGTCGGACTTTGTTAGAATATCCTGCAGCGTGTCAGATGTTGTTCCAGAGGCGAGATTCAGAAATTGAAGCAGAATTACTTGATAAAAGATTGCACTTGATGGAAGTTCCAGTGCTAATTTTACAAGGTGGCCAAGATTCTCTAGATGCAGTAGTTAAAACTCAAACTTACACTCGTCTGCTACCTCAAGTAGAGTTGAAAATAATTGCTCATGCCGGAAATGATTTGCCTGGTTATTGTAGCGGAATTGTCATTCAATATATTCAGAACTTTATCGAGACTAATTCTAACAATTCCAACTTTTACTCCTAATTCGGTAAAGCCTAATTAAAAGAATCTGACTATTTCTCGCATTCCCCAAAAAATTAAATTTGCTTCGACAATTAAACGCGCTGCAATATCTGGAAATTTAAATTGCAGATATTTTAATAATAAAAGTCTATCGCCTCCTTTGATGACTATTTTAGCATCAGGAAATAGCTGCCACCAGGAAAAGCAAAAATCTTGAATCCCCGCTAGTAAAGTGTAAATAATCCCACTTTGAATCGCCTCTGGTGTATTCAAGGCAAACCTTGGAGGTAAATAGATAATTTCTATTTCTAGCTCTGGTAATTGTGCGGTTTTTTGCCTTAAAGTAGTAAACTGTAAAGCCAGTCCTGGTAGAATTGCGCCTCCTAGCAAAGACTCATGAGCATCCGCACCCGTAAAAGTTAGTGCGGTTCCAGCGTCAATTACTAGTATGGGAAAACCAAATTTTTTTCCCGCCCCCCACAACGCCAGCGCCCGGTCAATTCCCAAAGTGGGATACATATTTAAAAGAGGAATTTGCTCTAAGGTGATCACACGCACATGAGGGTGATTTTGCCAAATTGCGGTTTGATCGGGGACGACAGAGGCTAAGAATATGGGAGGATGGGGAGTTCTCTCTGGGGCTATTTGCCTATTCCTGACATGGCCAGGCAAAATTTCTGGTGGGACATCATCCAGTGTTTGACATTGAGCTAGTTTTTGTATTGTAGACTCCGAAATATGGTCAGTGTCCCAGGTCTGGGTCAGAGTTTCACCTGTGAACAGTCCCCAGTGTAGGCGGGAATTGCCAATTTCCAAAGCTAACCAAAGATTCTCTGGTTTCACACTTTTAATTTTTTTAACTCTGTCATAGTTTTTTCAATCAAGCTGAACAATCAAGGCGTGTCACAATACAAATAGGGGAAAAATACTCATTGCGTCAAGGAGGACAATTATGGTATCAACAACTCAAAAACGTCTCACTGTAGAAACTGTGGCAATTGCTCAAGAAACCATAGCAATCCGCTCTTTAGACTGGGACCGCGATCGCTTCGATATTGAGTTTGGTCTGCAAAACGGTACCACTTATAACTCGTTTCTCATCCGAGGTGAGCAGACTGCCTTGGTTGACACTTCTCACCAAAAGTTTCGCCAGTTATATTTTGATATACTCACGGGATTAATCAATCCCACAGAAATTAATTATCTAATTGTCAGCCACACGGAACCAGATCATAGCGGCTTAGTGAAAGATTTGTTGCAAATGGCTCCAGAAATTACCGTTGTGGCTTCTAAGGTAGCAATCCAGTTTCTAGAAAACTTAGTACATCAACCATTTAAACGCCAAATTGTCAAAAATGGCGATCGCTTAGATTTAGGCAATGGTCATGAATTAGAATTTGTCATTGCCCCCAACTTACACTGGCCGGATACCATATTCAGCTTCGATCACAAAACCAAAGTTCTCTACACCTGTGATGCTTTTGGGCTGCATTATTGCTCAGATAGCACCTTTGACGACAACTTAGCAGCCATTGAGGCAGATTTTAAATATTACTACGAATGCTTAATGGGACCTAATGCGCGCTCAGTGCTATCTGCCCTCAAACGCATGGCGGAACTAAAAAGCATTGATATGATTGCCACTGGTCACGGGCCGTTATTATCTCACAATGTGGACGAACTCATAGGGCGCTACCGTACTTGGAGCCAAAACCAAAGCAAAGCAGAAACAGTGGTGGGGATATTTTACGTTTCTGAATATGGTTACGGCGATCGCCTTGTCCAAGCCATTACCAAGGGTATTAGTAAAACCGATGTGGCGGTGGAAGTCGTAGATTTGGGGTCAGGGGTAGACTTACAGGAACTGAGGGAATTAGTCGGTCGGTGTACAGGAATAGTAGTGGGTACACCAAACGCGGGAAGCAATACCAATATCCAAGCATCACTCAGTACCATTTTAGGCTCTGCCAAAGAAAAACAAGCCATAGGCATATTTGAAACCGGCGGCGGAGACGATGAACCTGTAGATCCTTTACTAAATAAATTCCGTAACTTGGGATTAACAACAGTTTTCCCCCCAATTCGCATTAAGGATACCGCCACCGAAAACACTTACCAACTGTGTGAAGAGGCGGGTACAGACTTGGGACAGTGGGTAACACGCGATCGCAGCATCAAAGCTATGAAATCCCTGGACACAGACCTAGATAAAGCACTAGGTAGAATCAGTGGCGGACTATATATAATTACTGCCAAAAAAGGCAACATATCCAGCGCTATGTTAGCTTCCTGGGTTGCGCAAGCCAGCTTCAAACCCCTGGGATTATCCATTGCAGTCGCTAAAGACCGGGCGATTGAATCACTTATGCAAGTAGGCGATCGCTTTGTCCTCAATGTCTTAGAGGAAGGTAATTACCAAAAACTCATGAGGCACTTCTTAAAACGGTTCGCCCCGGGTGCTGACCGCTTTGCAGGTGTGAGAACTCAGCCAGCCCAAAACGGCGCACCTATCCTCACCGACGCTTTAGCCTACATGGAGTGTGAAGTTGTGAGTAGGATGGACTGCGGTGACCACTGGGCGGTATATAGCCACATCTACGAAGGAAGAGTATCCAAACCAGAAGCATTAACGGCTGTCCATCATCGGAAAGTCGGTAACCATTACTAAAAAGATGATTGATGACTGGTGATCCGTTAAAAATGAGTTTTAAAGCTATGACTTTCTCTGTAGACAAACCCCGTGACGTTCAAGCCCTTCCCATTGGGACAGATACCACAATACTGCGATCGCGCAGTTGGTCAAGACTGAGATTTGAAATTGAATATGCTCTTGCTAAAGGAACAACTGCGAATTCTTATATAATTCAGGGGCAAAAAATTGCTGTGATTGACCCTCCAGGGGAGACATTTACGCAAATTTACTTAGAAGATTTAGGGCGAAGGGTTGATTTAAAAACTATTGATTATGTCATACTCGGTCATATCAATCCTAACCGCGCTTCTACTCTCAAGGCATTATGGGAAGTTGCACCCCAGATCACCTTTGTCTGTTCTAACCCAGGGGCTAAAAATTTACGCAGTACTTTAGACAATCAAGATTTACCAATTAAAGTTATGCGGGGGGATGAAACCCTCAACTTGGGTAAAGGTCATGATTTACAATTCATTCCCACTCCTAACCCACGTTATGCAGATCAGCTTTGCACCTACGACCCACAAACAGAAATCCTATACTCAGATAAGCTATTTGGGGCGCATATTTGTGGCGATCAGGTATTTGATGAGGGGTGGGAAGCAATCAACGAAGACCGACGCTATTACTTTGATTGTCTGATGGCTCCTCACCCTCGGCAAGTAGAAACAGCATTAGATAAACTTGCTGATGTGCCCATCAGAATGTATGCTCCTGGACATGGCCCCATAGTGCGTTATGGTTTAATCCAACTGACTAAAGCCTATCGCCAATGGATTCAACAACAAGCCTCATCAGACTTGACAGTAGCACTGATTTATGCATCAGCCTATGGTAATACTGCCACCTTGGCCCAGGCGATCGCTCGTGGTATTACTAAGGCTGGGGTGGGGGTAGAATCCATTAACTGTGAATTTACAGAACCAGAAGAAATTCGGCTGGCGGTGGAAAAGTCTGCTGGTTTTGTCATCGGTTCACCTACCCTTGGGGGTCATGCACCTACTCCGGTGCAAACAGCTTTAGGAATTGTCCTTTCTACGGCTACTAATGACAAACTATCCGGGGTTTTTGGTTCCTTTGGCTGGAGTGGTGAAGCGGTTGATTTAATTGAAAATAAACTCAAAGACGCTGGATTTCGGTTTGGTTTTGATACTATCCGGGTGAAGTTTAAACCCGATGATACTACATTACAATTATGCGAACAGGCCGGTACTGACTTTGCTCAAGGACTGAAGAAGGCTAAAAAGGTGCGTGTTCCTACCCAACCAGCCACAAATGTAGAACAAGCAGTTGGTAGGATTGTGGGTTCTCTTTGTATTGTGACAGCCAAGGAAGGCGATATATCCAGCGCCATGTTAGCTTCCTGGGTTTCTCAAGCTAGCTTTAATCCTCCCGGTTTAACTGTCGCAGTGGCTAAAGACCGGGCGTTAGAAACGTTCATGCACTCAGGTAATAAATTTGTCCTCAATATCCTCCCAGATGGTAAGCATGTAGGTTTGATGAAACACTTTCTCAAACCTTTTGCTCCCGGACAGAACCGATTTGCTGGTGTTCCATCTGACGAGTCTGAAAGTGGTTCTCCCATTCTCACTGAATCCTTAGCATATTTGGAATGCTCCGTACAAAGTCGATTGGAATCAGGTGACCATTGGCTGGTTTATGCCACGGTAGATAATGGCAAGGTCTTAAATAAAGATGGTGTCACATCTGTGCATCAACGCAAAACCGGAAGTCATTATTAGCTATGGCTACGCTACGCTATCGCTATCAGAGGGTGACTTTGTTATTCTTTGACATGGACAGGCAAGATGTATGGCATACGCTATGCTACCCTATTAGCCCCAGTTACCATCCTAGAGGAAACCGTCGATTCTCTTTTCTAAATATTGACCAATCATCAATTCCTCTCCAGCACGGGAAATGATTGTCTGTCTGGTGCGGTATTTACTACCAACTAGTTTTAACTCCTCCTCAAACACTGACCCGTTGTACTCAGTTCTCAAACTGAGTGTTTTCGGGTTGGATAAGTAATATTGGGCTGTGACTGGTTTGACTGTAGCAAAACCGCGATTGCGATACAAGGTATTTCCCAAAACTCCAAATAATGTGGAACCTTGAGATTCTTTTTCGGATCTGAGGACATCTGTAGTTTCCCAGGTAACTTGAGCGCCACAAATTAAACTCACCGAATCCCCTAAATTGTGGATATGACCCAGGTTTTGTAATTCATCACATCCTGATTCTAAAAACCGGATGGTGATTAAACTTTGTATTTCCTTGGTTTTACCTTCCGGTAAGGTATAGTAGCGTCTTTCAGAGCGCCACTGACCGACTGATTCTCGAAAAAACTCTGCAATCTGGTACTCGTCAGCGGTTTGTGCAAGTTTGAGGGGTGATGTCACTGTTAATTATCCTCGCCTATGGCTGCGCGACACAAGCTATCGCAAAAACTTATCTCTTTTATATTATAAGAGGATAAAAGACAATCTTTCGTTAAGAAAATTAATATAAATTCAGAGGTATTAGTTAATTTGCTAAAAAATGTATGTTTGTGTAAAATAAGTTTCATAGTTTTATAAGTTGGAATCACCACTAAAAATTGCTAAAAGTCCTAATAGGAGAGGTTAATGTCACCCACAATTGGCGATTTGAGATGGAAAAACCTGGCAAAAATCATCAGTAATGCAGTAAAAATATATACTTTAAATATCAGATTACCAAGTGCAAAAAAATATTTACGCTTGCACTGGCAAGATAATGGTAAATACTTTATTAACTGCGATAGCGCAGGGTGGCGTAAGCCATAAGTAAAAAATAAAACTAAACAAGCTGTCAGAGTCACCGTATAGATTCGTGAAAATATGCATAAGTTAGTAGAAATATACAGTCCCTTTCCACAAAAAACTGTCTTTATTGAGCAAATATCATGATTTTGGCGGTAAAAATCTGTTTTAAAGCCACCTATAACGGCTCCTTAAACCAATTAATTCATCCCCAATTGTCAAAACCTTCTCTTCCTGCTCCCTTCTGGGTTGCATTACTACTAGGTGTGGGATTATTAACGACTAGTTGTGGGGAGATACCCAAAGAATCTGCTCACGCTCAATCTCAGCAACGTCGTGAAAGACAAAGCAGTAACAATCCTACACCTGTAGATGTAGCGATCGCCCGTACTGATTCATTAAGGGTTCAAGCAACTTACACAGGGAATACCACACCATTTCAGACAATATCATTGCGATCGCAAGTAGAAGGAAGACTATTGGCTTTGAACTTAGACGTAGGCGATCGAGTAGAAAAGGGATCTAAGGTGGGACTCTTAGATGATACCTTGCTATTAATAGCGTTAAGACAAGCAGAAGCGGAACTAGCAGCCCTGAAATCAGAAGTAACCAAGGCAGAAACTCAAGTAAGTAATGTCCGTGCCGAAGTTGAAAGAATGCGGTTAGAATTATCACAAGCTGCGGCTGACTCCCAACGACAACAGGAACTCTTTCAAGCGGGGGCGATCTCCGAACAAACTGCGGAACAATCACGCACCAGATCTCTCACCGCAGCCCAGTTATTAAGAGCATCTGAAGAGCGGGTACGTACAGAACAGCAAGCCGTCACCACAGCCCAAGGTAGAGTAACTGCGCAACAAGCGGTAGTCGCTCAATTTCAGGAACGTAGATCCTACTCTCGCTTAATCTCCCCCATCACCGGTGTGATTACACAAAGAGTCACAGAACCAGGTAATCTTCTCCAACCAGGTAATGAAGTTTTACAGATAGCTGACTTTAGCCGTGTAAAAATCATAGTCCAGGTTTCCGAATTAGAACTATTCCAAATTGAAGTAGGACAGTCAGCACAAGTCAGTTTAGATGCTTTCCCCAATGCAACCCTAGTAGGTAGAGTCACACGCATCTCTCCAGCGGCTGATACAACAGCTCGCTTGATACCAGTAGAGGTAGTGATTCCGAATAACGACAACAAAATTAGTAGTGGACTCTTAGCAAGAGTCAAATTTGAACCCCAGTCATCACAGCGAGTAGTGGTGTCTCAATCAGCTATTCAAAAAGACTCAGACGAGAGCAACAGTCAAGTATTTATAATTACAGAAACAGAAGGTAAAACCAAGGTGACAGCCCGTGCTGTTACTTTAGGTAACAAAGCCGATGGTAAAGTAGAAATTTTATCTGGCTTACAACCGGGTGATCCCTATGTTGTTCGAGCCGCTCGGCCTTTAAAAGATGGTCAAGCTGTAGTTCTTTCAGTTTTGTCAGAAAAAGCTAAGTAAAATTGGGACGCAAACTTAAGCAATAATACATAGACAGATGTAATCGGAAATTTTGGACTAGGAATTGATGAAGCTTCTTTTATCGGAGATGAGCAATAGATGCAAGAAATACAGAAAGGCGGATTTAGTATCAGTAGTATTTCTATCCGGCGACACATTGCTACACTGATGTTAGCTCTAGCTGTATTCGTATTAGGGGTATTCTTTATTATAAAATTACCCGTAGATTTACTACCATCAATTACCTATCCCCGAATTGGTGTGAGAATAGAAGCACCGGGAATCTCTCCAGAGGTAGCAATTGATGAAATTACAAGACCGTTAGAATCAGCCTTTTCGTCCACAGAAGGTGTACTACAGATTTTTTCTCAAACTCGCGAAGGAAGCGTGAGTTTAGACCTGTATTTTCAACCAGGGGGCAATATTGATCAAGCACTAAACGATGCTACAGCCTCCTTAAATAGAGCTAGAGGGAGATTACCAGAGAGCATTGAAACACCGCGTTTATTCAAATTCGATCCTTCCCAGTTACCAGTTTATGAATTTGCGTTAACCTCACCCTCTCTACAAAGCCTAGATTTGCGGGTTTTTGCCGAGGAAGAACTAGCGCGTGAACTCGGTGTTGTCCCCGGAGTGGCGGGGGTAGAGGTATCGGGAGGGGTGAAAGAAGAAGTCAGAGTTAATCTTGATTTAGACCGTTTACAAGCTTTGGGTGTGGGTTTGACAGATGTCCTGGATGAACTGAGAAACCGCAATCAAGATGTTGCTGGGGGTCGGCTTTTAGGGGCTAATTCTGAGCCATTGACTCGGACTGTGGGGCGGTTTCAAAATGCTGATGAAATTAGAAATTTGTCTTTTGAAGTCCGTTCGGTACCAGATAATAATAGTCAGACGCTCTTATCTGATCGTCGCGTTTATTTGCGAGATTTTGCTCAAGTTATTGATGGTTCTCAACAGCAGCGCATCTACGTTTTACTGAATGGGGAACCAGCTGTTAAACTCAGTATTCAAAAACAACCGGATGCTAATACTGTTAATGTTGTTGATGCTGTCACAAAACGTTTAGAACAACTCGAAGCATCGGGTGTATTTCCTGAAGGGACAATACTCACATCTACCTTGGATGAGTCAAAGTTTATCCGCAATTCCATTTCTAATGTCGTTACGGCCGGGTTGATGGGTACGGCGCTAGCTGCTGTCGCAGTTTTGCTATTTTTGGGTTCCCTGCGACAAACTTTTATTATTGTCATTGCTATTCCTTTAGCTAGTTTAGCTGCCATTATCTTAATGGGAATATTTGGGTTATCTCTCAACATTTTTAGTTTGGGTGGTTTAGCTTTGGGGGTGGGAATTGTGGTGGATAACTCCATTGTTATGTTGGAGAATATTGCTCAGGGTGCAGGTATGACTTCCGGTAAGGACAGTAAAACTCGCCTGAATTCCCATGAACTTATTCAACAAGCTCAAAACAGTAGTCAAGAAGTAGAGTCGGCTTTAATTGCTTCTACCAGTACAAACTTAGTGGCGGTGATGCCGTTTTTGCTTATTGGCGGCTTTATATCACTACTGTTCAATGAGTTAATTCTCACTATCAGCTTTTCTGTGGCGGCTTCCATTTTGATTGCTGTAACTATTATACCTATGCTCACGTCACGGACTTTGGCATGGCGATTTTCTAGTGGGTTGAGTAAGTTTTGGTTATTACAAGCATTTAACCGCCGCTTTTATGCAGCGACAAATGCATACGGGCGATTTTTGTCTGAAGTGTTGCGCTGGCGATTTTTAACAGTTGCGATCACTATTGTAGTTTTTGGGGGTGCTAGTTTGTGGATGGCTCCGCAAATTCCCCAAGAAATCCTCCCGCGCATTAGTACAGGACAAGTCAGATTAAATGCTCAGTTTCCATCTGGTACGACTCTAGAAACCAACCGCAAGGTTATGGCTATGGTGGATGAAATTCTCCTCAAGCAACCGGAAACTGAATATGTCTTCTCTACCGCTGGTGGCGCGCTTTTCGGCACAAATGTCAATGCTAATCCCCTCAGAGGTACTAGCACTATTACCCTCAAACCGGGTACTAATGCTGAAGCCTACATAGAAAGAGTTACCCAAAACATTAACCAGCTCAACCTAGTAGGAATTCGCCTCCGCCTTTCCCCTGGTCAGGTGCGGGGCTTAATTCTCAGTAATTCTCCAGCACGTGGTGCTGATATTGATGTTATTCTTCAGGGTAAGGATACACAGAAGCTCGATCAAGCTGGTGGAGAGGTACTAGCTGCTTTGGAACAGCAAGCTACTTTAGTCAGATTTCGTCCCGAAACCGATGACCGTCAACCAGAACTGCAAATTCTTCCTGACTGGGAAAGAGTTGCAAACTTGGGCTTAACCACGATCAAGATTGGCGATACAATTCAGACGGCTATTTCCGGTAGTGTTCCTACCCGACTCCAACGCGGTAACCGTTTAGTGGATGTGAGGGTACAGTTAAATGAAGCATCCATCCAAGAGGTGTCTCAATTGCAAAGATTACCTTTGTTCGTGAATAATAACCGTCAGGTGCGACTGATGGATATAGCTACAATTACTAAAGCCGAAGCTCCTGCGGAGATTCAGAGAATTAATCAGCGTCAGGTAGTGATAATTCCCGGTAATTTGACTGAGGGATCTAATCTCAGTGATGCTTTTACCCAGGTAGATAGCATATTGGGCGATATAAGTTTACCTGAGGGTGTGAGCATTTTACCCAGTTCTGCCGCTGCATCTAATCAGGAACTACAGAACTCACTGCAACTATTAGGTGGATTAGCTAGTTTTCTCGTCTTTGTCGTCATGGCAGTGCAGTACAATTCACTCATTGACCCCCTGGTAATTATGTTAACAATTCCTCTGGCTTTGGCCGGAGGCATTTTTGGTCTTTACATCACCAATACAGCCATTGGTGCTACTGTCATAGTCGGCGCGGTATTATTGGTGGGTATTGTTGTTAACAATGCCATCATCATGGTAGAACTAGCGAACCAAATTCGCCAAAGGGATAAAGTTGGTAGGAAAACAGCAATTTTACAAGCTGCTCCTCAACGCTTACGTCCAATATTAATGACTACTATTACTACGGTTTTAGGGATGTTTCCCTTGGCGCTGGGAATTGGTGAAGGTTCAGAATTTCTTCAACCATTGGGTGTGGTTGTGTTTTCTGGTCTGTCTTTGGCTACATTACTCACACTGCTGATCATTCCTTGTTTTTACAGTATTGCCGAAGATTTATGCAATTGGCGGCGCGGAAAGCCAATTTTCATCGATATGGGCGGACGGAAGAAAAAGTTCTGATGTTGAATTAATCAAGATTTTGCTCTGAATAAGTAGACTGAAAGAGGATGATCGCTTTATGATTAGTGATTGTGAGTTTTTAAAGCAGAAACACTATGAACGCTCAAGAAATTATCCGCTCCATTGAGGCGGAACAACTGAAGTCGGATTTGCCCATCATCTATGTGGGCGATACTGTAAAAGTCGGTGTGAAGATTCAGGAAGGACAAAAGTTTCGCGTACAACCCTACGAAGGGGTGGTGATTGCTAAACGTAATGGTGGTATTAACGAAACTATTACAGTCCGCCGCGTGTTTCAAGGTATTGGTGTAGAGCGGGTATTTTTGTTACATTCTCCCCGCATTGACAACATTAAAATCATCCGTCGAGGTAAAGTCCGCCGTGCTAAACTTTACTACTTACGCCAACGTGTAGGTAAAGCTACCAGAATCAAACAACGGTTTGACCGTGCCTTGTAGATTTCGGCTAAAGTATGGCAGAAAATTCGACAATCAAGCGGCATTTGCCGCTAATTTCCCCGACAAAAAAAAAGGTGACATAATGGAGAAAATGCGCTATACTAAAAAAGGTTCAGCGCAATGACTGAATCCAAGCCACTTTGTGCGCTCTTAGTTCAGTTGGTAGAACGCAGGTCTCCAAAACCTGATGTCGGGGGTTCAAGTCCTCCAGGGCGCGCTTGAAAGGAAAAAAAACACACCCCGGAAAAACAGCATTCCTGCTAAAATGGCAGATGGATACAGTTATTTCGGGTGTAATTATTTTTTATTTACAGCTTTTTTGCTTCCAGTAAGATGGAATGAAAATGAGCAGGGTGTACCTTATATTGAGAAAACGGGGGTAAAACGACAGTGGCCAAAAAAAATGAGGCAGAAATGCCAGGAAACACCAATGGCTTCAGTTTAGCCAACTTCTTTCAGGGTACGAAGGAAGAACTGGAAAAAGTGGTTTGGCCTAGTCGAAAGCAACTAGTGAGCGAATCAGCAGGTGTACTCTTAATGGTCACACTATCTGCATCTTTGATATACTTGGTCGATGGATTGTTCGGTTGGGTCGCACAACAGGTATTCGCACAACAGGTATTCTGATGACTTCTGCAACAGACGAACCATATCACTCAGCTTTACATCCTGAGGAAACAGCAGAAACGGCGCTTAATGAAGCACGTTGGTATGCAGTACAAGTAGCCTCAGGCTGTGAAAAACGCGTCAAGACAAATTTGGAGCAACGTATCCACACTTTTGATGTATCTGACAAAATTATCCAAGTGGAAATTCCCCACACGCCAGCGGTAAAAATCCGCAAGGATGGTAGTCGTCAGCAAACAGAGGAAAAGGTTTTTCCTGGTTATGTGCTAGTGCGAATGGTAATGGAAGATGACACTTGGCAGGTGGTACGAAATACCTCCCATGTAATTAATTTCGTGGGAGCAGAACAAAAGCGTGGGGGTAGCAGAAGCCGCGGTCACGTGAAACCAGTACCTTTAGGTGCATCAGAAGTAGAACGGATCTTCAAACAAACTAGTGAACAGGAGCCGATTGTTAAAATTGACATGGCTACTGGTGATAAGATAGTCGTGCTTTCAGGTCCTTTTAAAGACTTTGAAGGTGAGGTGATTGAAGTCAGTCCGGAGCGTAGCAAATTAAAAGCCCTGCTCTCGATTTTTGGGCGAGATACACCAGTAGAATTGGAATTTAATCAGGTAGAAAAACAGAGCTAAACAGAAATGGCGAAGAAAGTAGTAGCGGTCATTAAACTGGCCCTGAATGCTGGAAAAGCCAACCCAGCACCACCAGTGGGTCCCGCATTGGGTCAACACGGTGTGAACATTATGATGTTCTGCAAGGAATACAATGCCAAAACAGCAGACCAAGCTGGAATGGTAATTCCTGTAGAAATTTCGGTGTTTGAAGATCGGAGTTTTACATTTGTACTCAAAACACCACCAGCATCAGTACTGATTCGCAAGGCAGCGAAAATTGAAAGAGGCTCTAATGAACCCAACAAAAAGAAAGTTGGGTCAATTACAAAAGCTCAACTGCAAGAAATTGCTCAAACGAAATTGCCTGATCTCAACGCCAATGATATAGAAGCGGCGATGAAGATTGTGGCAGGTACTGCGAAGAATATGGGCGTGACCATCGCCGAGTAAATAAAAAAAACTTATCGGGGGAGAGATTTAGTCTCGCAAATTACCCCAGGAGATGAAAATGGGAAAAAAAATATCGCGCCGTTTGCAGGCGCTGCTAGAAAAAGTAGAAGATAGGGAGTATGGGCCATTAGAAGCTTTGAGTCTGCTCAAAGAAACGGCAACAGCTAAGTTTCCTGAAGCAGCAGAGGCGCATATCCGCCTGGGTATTGACCCCAAATATACAGACCAACAACTGCGGACAACGGTAACACTGCCCAAAGGTACTGGACAAACTGTGCGGGTGGCGGTAATTACTAGAGGTGAAAAAGTTGCCGAAGCTAGCAATGCTGGTGCCGATCTAGTCGGCTCTGATGAGCTGATTAACGAAATTCAACAAGGTATGATGGATTTCGACAAACTAATTGCCACACCAGATGTGATGCCACAGGTGGCGAAACTGGGTAAGTTACTAGGTCCTCGTGGTCTGATGCCATCTCCTAAGGGGGGAACGGTAACATTTGACTTAGCAAGTGCGATCGCAGAATTCAAAGCGGGTAAATTAGAATTCCGAGCTGATCGAACTGGTATTGTCCATGTTATGTTTGGTAAGGTGTCTTTCTCGCCGGAAGATTTGTTGGTAAACTTAAAGGCGTTGCAAGAGACTATCGACCGTAACCGTCCTTCGGGAGCTAAAGGTCGTTATTGGCGAACAATTTATGTAGCTTCCACTATGGGGCCATCAATTAAAGTCGATATCAATGCTCTACGGGATTTAAAAGTCGCTGAAGTAGCTTAAAGGGTATTAGAGACTAGAGAAGAGAAAAGATAGTTGAAATCATCCATTTCTCCACCTGAGTCAGGACTGTACTCCTCCCAAAACTAAATAAGCCAAGCCGGAGACAGCAGGAGCCATTGGCTCAAATATCCTGCCGAGGTTAAAGCTCTAATTACCACGAATTACTACCCATTAAGGTGTAGATATCGAGGTATTAAAAGTTTTCCTGTCAAACCCCGGCTAGTATAGCTGGGGTTAATTGTTTTGACTGGCTGATAGTAAAAGCAAAAAATACCCGGACGGGAAGAAACAAAGAAATTCGGCGCACAAAGAAATGGTATTAACATTTTTGAATTGGCTGCTCTCGAATTCACACCTGTGAACAAAAACCCGCAGGAGGTAAAACCGACTTGAATCTAAATAAGTAGATTTAAACAAGTTTTACTTAGTCGAAAATTAAGATTTTGCCCTTGGAGGTAAAACTAAGCATGGGTAGAACGCTAGAAAATAAAAAAGAGATAGTAGCTGATCTCAAAGAAACTTTGAGTGAGTCAACTTTGGCACTAGTAATTGATTACCAGGGGTTAACAGTTGCTCAGATTACCGACCTAAGGCGGCGCTTACGTCCAAGTGGCGCTGTTTGTAAGGTAACAAAAAATACCTTTATGGGTATTGCCATTGAGGGTGACGAGAATTGGCAACCACTTTCGGGATTGCTTCAAGGTTCTTCTGCCTTTTTGTTGGTTAAAGAAGACTTTTCATCCGCAATTAAGGCTTATCAAGACTTTCAGAAAGCCACCAAGAAGACAGAACTTCGTGGTGGGGTTATGGAAGGTCGCCTGCTCAAGGAAGCTGATGTCAAGGCTTTAGGAGACTTGCCATCCAAGGAGCAACTCATGGCACAAATTGCCGGAGCTATCAACGGATTGGCTACCAAACTGGCTGTGGGTATTAACGAAGTTCCCAGTTCTTTGGCTCGTGCGTTGCAAGCTGTGGCTGACAAAGACCAAGGTGACAGCGCTGAAAGTGCGGCTGAATAAAATTCGTCGATAGCGGAGCGTGGCGTAAGCTACATTACACCAAATTTTGCCTTCATTCACTAGGCAAAAACATAATTTAGATTACAGGAGTTATATCAATGTCTGCTACAACTGATCAAATTCTCGAACAATTGAAAACTCTAACTCTGCTGGAAGCATCTGAGTTAGTTAAGCAAATTGAAGAAGCCTTCGGCGTGAGTGCTGCTGCACCTGCTGGCGGGATGATGATGATGGCTCCTGGTGCTGCTGTTGCTGCTGAACCAGTGGAAGAAAAAACCGAGTTTGATGTGGTACTAGATTCCGTTCCTGCTGACAAGAAGATTGCTGTACTCAAGATTGTACGCGAATTGACTGGTTTAGGTCTCAAAGAAGCAAAAGATCTGGTGGAATCAGCACCCAAAGCCGTCAAAGAAGGCATTGCTAAGGATGCGGCTGAAGATGCTAAGAAGCGCATCGAAGAAGCCGGCGGTAAGGTAACCATCAAGTAACTAACATTGCTCCCCCATGGCTACCGCTTGCGTAAGCCATACCTTTGTTTTTAGGGACTTTCAGACAAAGCCTGCACAAGCAGGCTTTTTTTAATGTAAATCAGCATCCCAAACGCCAATGTAAATCCGATCCTGTTGATTGCGTTCAATCACACCTTTTAGTTCACCAACATTAAAAGGTTGTCGTGTACTTTGGCGATCGCGTACTTTTTGCAGTTTTTGGTTGATATCATCCTTAAAATTACCACCCAAGATCCCCTTTAATGTTGTTTGCATGATTTCAGGATCCACAGATTGGGTAAAAGATACTTCAGTTTGGCGCAAAACTCCGGTTTTGCGATCAAATAAGTAACCAAGATCAACATTTTCATCTAACTGATAAAGAAAAGCGCGAGTATTCCATAACCCGTTGGAAGTTCTAGTGGGTTGACCTAAAACTGCTTTAACAGTCTGTTGAGAAGTTCCTGTAGGAAATGCTGGTACTCCGGAAATTTTGCTGTTGCTAGGAGCCCCATCTTGGTTTTGCTGTGGGGGTGGTGGTGGGGTTTCTGGAGTGAGTTTAAATCTGGCAGTTACTTGGGGCTGTGATTGTACAGGTACTACCGACTCTACAGGAGGTTGCAGAGTAGATGCTGTGTCAGCAGGTTCCTTAGGTAAGGAGTTTGGTAAAGAAGTCGGATTGATGTCAGTTGATTCGGAAAATGGTCTGGGTTGTGATGATGTCGTCAGAGATACTTCAGGTTGTTGTTCACGGGTAAGGCTAGAAATTGCCACCCCACCTATGACGCTACCCAACAATAAACTAGCAATAATTACAACAGGTTTTTGCCAGATGCTGGTAGGAATAGTTGGCAAAGAAGATATTGCCTGGGTTTGGTGAGTTGATAATATTTTTTTAGGACTAATATGTACTGTGGCGGTAGTCATAGAAGACTGTTGGGCGGTATCACTAGCAGATTTTAAAGCATAGAGCATTTTACTAGCGGTGCTATAGCGATCGCTCACATGGGGCTGAATTGACTGATTAATTACCTGTGCTAAATGTGGCGAGACGTTGGGGGCTAAATCCACCCAGAGAATTTCCCCAGTTTGGGGGTGTGTTGCTAATTCTGATGGGTGTTTCCCAGTCAATAAATAAACCGCGGTCAAGCCTAGGCTGTAGATATCACTGGCGTAAACAGGTCGTCCTATAGCTTGTTCAGTGGGCATATATCCAGGGGTACCAATTACCATAGAACGACTCCCTGGATGGGGGGAACTGGCCACAGAACGGACGGTTTCTTTAACTGCTCCAAAATCAATTAAAACTGGCTTATTATCCCTCGAACGCAGGATAATATTATCTGGCTTGATATCCCGGTGAATAATACCTTGACTGTGAACATAAATTAGTATCGATAGCAAACTCAAAAGAATTTCCCGCACATTGCTTTCAGTTTGACAACCCTGACTTTCCACAATGTCAATCAAAGTTTGTCCCTGAATCCATTCTTGCACCAGGTAAAATTCTCCATGCTCACAAAAGTAAGCGTAGAGTTCAGGAATCTGGTCACTACCCTTCCCCAGAATTTCTAAGGTTGCTGCTTCTCTCTCAAACCTTTGTGTAATCATTTTATGATTGTTTGGGTTAATGACTGTTGGTTTGAGTTGTTTAATTACGCACCTGCGTTGGGAAGGTAGATGGGTGTCTTTTGCTAAGGAGGTTTCTCCAAACCCACCAGCACCCAGGACTTGAATCACTTGATAGCGATTATTAAGTAGCGTTTTTGTCATGGAAATTTATAAGCGATCGCCTTTTAGGAGTTTAGGTTAGATACATGATAAAATCTTAATTTAATCGATTTCTGATATGCAGCGCGTTTTATCTGAGTAGGTACAAGGGCGGGCACCGATGCCTACCCCACAAGATTTATGATATTAAGGTGTGTAATTTATTTACTGGAACAGTGCTGTAGATATAGCATTTCCTATGCTCGTGAGGTACAAAGTTGTTTAGTTCCAGGGAGTAGGGAACAGGGAATAGGCAATTGATGTGTATTTCATTAGCCTGGAAAAGGCTTTATTTAATGGATTGGAGTTTATGAAAGAAGTCGGGGATCTAAAAGACGGGGCTATCAGAAGTTCTCCCATGTATTTTAGGTGTAAGTTAGCTTTCTGTTGATGAGATGCTAGTAGGGAAATACCCACATGAGGACTGTGGGGCGGGGCGGTAGGTTGGCTGGTGCTTTTTTTGGGGACTTGTGGTGTGTTTGGCTGTGTGGCGTAAGTTATGGTTTACTTTAAATCTAGTAATCCTTGTTCTTTTAACTTAGGGTTAAAGCGCAAATTCTCTTGTAAACCACGGTTTTGTAAGAGTAGTAAAATTTCCCCTTCTACTCGCCGGGCTATATTTTTGACTAATTTAGTTTGCGCCAATTCATCATTGGCTGGATGGTAATATTTTTCTTTTTCTTCTGGTGTCATTAGTCCTATGACGTTAATAGGTTGTGTCCAGGCTTGCTTGTTATCTCTATTTCCCAAAGGAAGGCTGCTATTTTCCTCTATCCAGGCTTGTTGAATGGTTTCTAAGTTTGTCCGGTTGGGAAGTTCAATAGTTTGTGCTTTCACCCAATAACATTGTTGTGGTTGACGTACTAAATGCTGTTTGATGGATAGGTAAATATCGCGTGAATATCCCACAAATTGCAGTATTTTTGTTTGGTTGAAGATAGCGTATACTCCTATTTTACCGGAGAAAATTGCGGGTAGTTGGCCATTTTTATCAATATAAGGAATATATTCTATATCGGCTAAAGGGGTAACTTTTGTGACGTTAGTCATGGTCTTAAACAGGGAACAGGGAACAGGGAATGAGAACCGGGAACACACAAAAAACAATAAAATCCAGTCCCCCCTTACAACGGGAGGGTTAGTGGATGGGTTCTAAGAAACCAGGGGTTATAAACCCCTGTCTGATAGCTTAAGTTCTAAGAAACTAGGGGTTATAAACCCGTGTCTGATAGCTTAAGTTCTAAGAAGCCAGGGGTTATAAACCCGTATCTGATAGCTTAAGTCAGATGAATCTGACTGGAGGGTTATGTGTTTGTTAGGCGATCGCTGCTAGGGTGTTGAAAGGCGAAGGGTGGCAAAGTGGGTTCTAAGAAACTAATCATGATTTTCCCAACATTGTTTTAAAACCTAGGATTTTTTACAAAAACCGCGATAGCGAGGCGCTGATGGCAGCAGATTGCGCCCACGGTCTTAAAAGTCAACACTTTTCCTAATAATCATCTTCCTCTTCATCGATATCTTCCTCATACTCCTCTTCGTCTTCGATCAAATCATTAACTATATCATCAGCAATCAGGTCATCCTCTTCATCCAAAGTTGATTTCTCGGAACGGCGAACACCAAAACTCCCGTCTCCTAATCCTGAAACATCGAGGTTATAACTGCGCGCTGTACGGTCATCTAACACCATATCCAGCGGGTCTTCTACGTCATCTAGTACACCGTTATTCTCTAAGGTTGCATATTCATCTAACCCTGGGGATTCTTCATAGGTGTTGTAACCAGTCCCGGCTGGAATCAAGCGCCCAATGATCACATTCTCTTTTAACCCCCGCAGCCAATCAGACTTACCCTCAATAGCTGCTTCTGTCAATACTCTAGTGGTTTCTTGGAAGGAAGCTGCAGAAATAAAACTGTCAGTGTTTAAGGAGGCTTTGGTAATCCCTAACAGTACGGGCGTATATTGTGCTTTCGCGCCTCCTGTAATTGACATAGCCTCGTTCACCTGCTCTACCTGTCGCAGTTCCACTAACTCTCCAGGAAGCATTGTAGTATCCCCACCATCATCAATTCTGACTTTGTTGGTCATCTGGCGGACAATTACTTCAATGTGCTTGTCAGCGATATCAATCCCCTGGGACTGATACACCATCTGTACTTCATTGACTAAAAAGGTCTGTACTTTTTGCAAAGCATGACTAGCACAGGCATAAATACCTTCTTCTGAACCTAGACTAAAGAAAACTTCTAGTATTTCATGGGGATTAGAAGGTCCATCGCTGAGTGGTTCTCCAGCTGTAACAGCCCCTCCATCTGGAATCATTAAATTTTGTCCTGGTCCTAATGAGTATTCAGTGACTACTCCATTTGCTTCAACCACTCTACCTGCGATCGCCTCATCCCCATCACCATAAACCACTTGCAACTCCCCAGAGCGCCGAGCTAAAATACAGGCCTCTTTAGGTTTACGAGCCTCTAGTAATTCTTCAATCCGGGGCAAACCTTGGATAATATCCCCAGTCTTCGCCCGTTCAAACACTAGCAAGACCAAGTTATCTCCCCGTTGCACTAAATCCCCATCTTCCACTTGTAAAACAGCCCCCGGACTCACACGGTAAGGGCGACCCACCCGGATATAAACAGCATATTCTTGCCCAGCCAGAGCCGAATCCTCACTAGTGGCAGCAGTTGTCTTTTTCTGAACCACAGAGGTAATCTGCCCTGATTCCTGGGCAAACACCCCCGGAGCTAGCTCCGCCCCTTCTACTAATAAGTCACCTTTTTTGACTTTGGGTTGGCTACGGCTGCTTACCACTACCTGGTCAAGATCACGCAAAACCAAACAGCGCCGCACTGATTCTAGGTCTTCCCTCACCCCCCGGACAATTCCGCCCTCTTTGGCAAGAATTTTAGTACGCGCAACCACTGACCCAGGGGCAATGCAATCTCCATCCTCCACTTCTAAGCTAGTTTCTGTACTCCCTTGGGTAGCATCCGCTGCTATATCCCGCCGCACTACTAAAGATTCCAGGATTACTAACTGCAAACGCTGTACCGCTGGGTTTTCCGCATCTTGTATTAACTCAATGTCGGCAGCTAAGGGAGAAGTACTATGGTCTTGTTCCCCGTCTTGTTCAATCTCCAAAACTAACTGGGTGCGTAAAAGTTCCACCCCTTCCACGGACTTAACACGTTCAGAATCTTTATAAGGCAAACGCTGCACTGCCCGCATTTGTATGGAGCGCCCAGTTTGTTGGCTAATAGATGTTGTTGAAGGAACATCTGGATGATTAGGTACTGAAAACTCTATGACTGGACGGCTTAATAAAGCGGGTCCTTCGGGAGTTTCTACATATTGAATGTAGCGTAACTCGGTTGCTACAGCGCCGCGAAACTCCTGACCGGGGTGGACAAAGGTATTATCCACTTCCATAATTTCCTCTAAATCCCCAGGGTCAGCAGTGGTGAGTCCCGCATCCATGAGCAGCAATTCACCGGGTTTAATCACTACTTCCCGGAGGATATCGTTTTTCTGAGTGATTTCTATCACCCCGCTGGTTTGACAGAAAATATCTTTAACAACTTCGGTACCAGCCTCTACAAATTGTCCATCTTCTACTAAAAGTAGGGAGATATCTTTGTTAACTTCGTGGGTTTCTTCGGGAATCCACAAAAGAGTACCGCCTTGAGTTACTTCATAACCCAGTTTGGCTTTACCTTTCTTCTGAACCTCGATACCGGCGAATTTCAGAAACCCGCCTGTATTTGTACGATAGCGGTCATCAATTAGTTCAGCTACTACTTGACCATTTTGAACTTTTGTGCCTGGGGTCGTCCGTAGGTTAAAAACTTGGTTATTGCTAGTTGTAATTAAATAGTGGTTACGTCCTTGGGAACTTTCCACGGTGACTGTAGCTTGGTCTAAGACTACAGAAGCTGTGATGATTTCAATTTCCCTAGCGTTCTTTCCTGGGAGATTTTCCGGTAACCGTACCACACCCCCATGCTGGGTAGTTAACTTGGTTTCTGCTAAAACTCCCGTTTCTGAAATTCGGTCACCATTTTTTACCACCAATTCCGCCCCCGGTGGTAAGTTATAGACTTCTCCAGATAATACCCAAATTAAACCACCCCTGGCTGCGGTTGTGGTTGTGTTTCCTTGGCGGTCTGTCTTTTGTTCGGGTACGACTTCTGCAAATAACACTTCACCGGCTAGGTCTGAAGCTACGTCTTTTACTGCTTTTTCTGTATTCAAGCGGGTTGTTCGTCCACCTAGAGCCACTTCTGCGAGTAATTGACCGATTTTTACTTGCTGACCATTTTGGACATATAAAGTAGAGCCTTGGGTAACGTTGATTTCCTGGGCGACTTGGGTTTCGTTGTTAACTGTTGACTGTTGACTGTCTAAGTGTAAATGAATGACTCCATTGGCTTCAACATATAAAGCGTCTTCACCGTGTCTGGTGCGATAAGTCCGGGTGCGGAGTTTCCGGGGGAACCGGATGATACCGTCACCTTTAGAACGAACTTGCTGGGCTACTTCACCGGTGAATACACCCCCGGTGTGGAAGGTACGCATTGTTAATTGTGTCCCTGGTTCCCCAATACTTTGGGCTGCAATAATGCCTACGGCTTCCCCTAAGTCTACCATTTTGGCGTGGGCTAAACTCCAGCCGTAACAATGTTGACACACAGAACGGGCAGCTTCACAGGTTAAAGGCGATCGCACTACCACCTCAGTCACCCCGGCTTCATGGATTTTATCCGCCAATTCATCGGACACAGGAGTATTCCGGGGAGCAATTACATTCTTTGTTTCGGGATGCACCACATCCTCAGCAATTACCCGCCCTAGCAACCGTTGAGACAGAGGAATCAAAATCTTACCCCCTTCTGTCATCGCCCGCAAAGGAATACCCCTAGTAGTACCGCAGTCAATTTCCCGGATAATTACGTCTTGGGAAACATCCACTAACCGCCGGGTTAGATAACCAGAGTCCGCTGTTCGTAGAGCCGTATCTACTAACCCCTTACGCGCACCATAGGAAGAAATAATATACTCAGTCACCGTCAGACCTTCACGGAAATTAGTCTTAATCGGTAAATCAATAATTTCCCCTTGGGGGTCAGCCATCAAACCCCGCATCCCGACCAACTGGCGCACTTGGGAAATATTTCCCCGCGCCCCAGAGAAAGCCATCATATATACAGAATTGAGAGGGTCAGTATTCTTAAAGTGGACGACCACCTCATCTTTGAGGGCTTCACTAGTTCCGTTCCAAGTATCAATTACTTTTTGGAACCGTTCCACCTCGGTGATTTCCCCCCGTTGATAGCGGTTTTCTGTGGCTCGGATTTCCTCTTCTGCGGCTTCCAATAGCGATCGCTTAGTGGGAGGAATCATCAAATCATCCACACTAATAGAGATCCCCGCTTTAGTCGCATAGCGAAACCCCAAATCCTTCAACTTATCCGCCATCACCGCAGTCCGTGCAGTCCCATAATAGGTAAACGCCCAAGAAATTAACTTTCTCAATTGACCCTTATCAACTACCCTGTTACGAAAAACAGCCTGTTCCTTAGTCATTATTAGTAATTCCCTATCTTGTAAAAGTCAACACCCAACAGTCACCCGTCAACAATTTAGACCGCCAAAGCCTCCTGAATCGCTTTGTTATAAATCACCCGACCGGGAGTAGTGCGGACATATTGAGAGATTAAATTACCTTGGGCATCCTCTCTGACTCGGCGATATTTATACATCACAGTCCGTGTGCCATCACCATTTTCCGTCACTTCCAGAGGTTCTACATCGGGCTTCTCTGTTTCCACATCCCCATCAAAGCGAACATAAATATAACTGTGTAAATCAACCTGTCCTTGATGGAAAGCCATAATCACATCATCCAGGGAGGCATAATACCGGCCCGCACCCTTAGTCGCCCTAGGATTTTCAGCAGTTAAATAATACGCCCCCAGCACCATATCCTGACTAGGGGTAATAATCGGCCTCCCCGTAGCCGGAGATAAAATATTATTAGAAGCCAACATCAACAACCGCGCCTCTGACTGACTTTCTAAAGACAAAGGCACATGTACAGCCATTTGGTCACCATCAAAGTCAGCATTAAAAGCCGGACAAACTAAGGGGTGTAACTGAATCGCCCTACCCTCTACCAACACAGGCTCAAAAGCCTGAATACCTAAACGGTGGAGAGTAGGCGCTCGGTTTAACATCACCGGGTGTCCCTCAATTACCTCCTCCAGCACATCCCACACACTAGGGTCATTACGAGAAATCAACTTTTTCGCAGCCTTAATGTTGTTCACCATCCCACTGCGGATTAATCGATTAATCACAAAGGGCTGAAATAGTTCTATAGCCATTTCCCTAGGTAAACCACACTGGTGGATATTCAACTTTGGACCCACCACAATTACCGAACGTCCCGAATAATCAACCCGCTTCCCTAACAAGTTTTGGCGGAAGCGCC
Source organism: Anabaena sp. CS-542/02 (assembly GCF_028331085.1). Lineage (NCBI taxonomy): Bacteria > Bacillati > Cyanobacteriota > Cyanophyceae > Nostocales > Nostocaceae > Anabaena > Anabaena sp. CS-542/02. The sequence goes on along the minus strand of NZ_JAQMTM010000019.1, from coordinate 40,983 downwards.
CTTGTTTACCCTCAATAATGTCAGACAGGGACTTGAGAGGGCGATTATTTGCCCCCACTACAGTCCGACCCCGCCGACCATTATCAATCAAAGCATCAACTGCCTCTTGCAGCATCCGCTTCTCATTCCTCACAATAATCTCCGGTGCCAAAATCTCCTGCAACCGCGCCAGCCGATTATTGCGATTAATCACCCGGCGATACAGATCATTAAGGTCACTAGTAGCAAACCTCCCCCCATCTAACTGCACCATGGGGCGTAAATCTGGCGGAATCACGGGAATCACAGACATAACCATCCACTCTGGTTTAGAACCAGTGGCGATAAAATTATCAATGACTCGCAGTCGTTTAATCAACTTAGCTCGTTTTTGACCCTTAGCCCCTGCAATTGCCTCCCGCAGGTTTTCGGCTTCTTGTTCTAAGTTAATATCAGCTAATAAACGCAGCAAGGCTTCTGCGCCAATCCCTACTTCTACCCCTTGCAGTGTCGAATCTTCGCTGTAAATTTGGTCTTCAATTTCTAACCACTGGTCTTCACTAAGCAACTGCTTATAACTTAAAGTTTCCGCATTACCAGGACTAAGCACCACATAGGAATTGAAATACACAATCTGCTCCACATCCCGTAAAGGCATATCCAGCAGTATGGAAATATAGCTCGGAATACCCTTGAGATACCAAACATGAGCCACGGGTGCTGCTAGTTTTATATATCCCATACGGTGGCGACGTACCCGCGACTCTGTCACCTCCACGCCGCAGCGTTCGCAAACAATCCCACGATGACGAACCCGTTTATACTTACCACAGTGACACTCCCAATCTTTAGCTGGGCCGAAAATCCGCTCGCAGAATAAGCCATCCATTTCTGGCTTAAGAGTACGGTAATTAATAGTCTCAGGTTTAGTCACTTCCCCCACCAACTGACCATTAGGTAGGGTGCGCTCACCCCACTGGCGAATACGTTCTGGTGACGCTAAACCGATTTTGACATAATCAAACTGGTTAGCTTGAATAGCTCTCATGATAGCGATATCCTCATAGTTCCGGTGTTCCGGTGTTCCGGTGTTCCCTGATTCAAACAAATATTGTTGACCTGTGACGGTGGTCGGTGGTCGGAGTCGAACCGTTGACCAACACTTCCCTTAATCTTCCTCTAAGGAGTCGCGAGTCAAAGACTCATAGGTAGGACGGGGGGGAGTACGTCGGACAGATTGATCCGCCATTAAATCTACTTCCACATCTAAGGAAGTACCGTCAGATTGAGTCTCAACTTTATGGACAGCGATATCTAAACCTAAAGACTGCAACTCCCTCATTAAAACCTTGAATGATTCAGGAGTCCCCGGGCGAGGAATTGACTTACCCTTGACGATCGCATTTAAAGCCTCGTTCCGTCCCTGCATATCATCAGACTTGACTGTTAGCAACTCCTGTAAGGTATAAGCTGCGCCAAAAGCCTCCAACGCCCAAACCTCCATTTCCCCAAATCTTTGCCCACCTTGTTGAGCCTTACCCCCCAAAGGTTGCTGAGTTACCAAAGAATATGGACCAGTGGATCGGGCGTGAATTTTATCATCAACCAAATGTACCAGCTTGAGAATATAAGCCACCCCTACGGTAATCGGTCGGTCAAAAGCTTCCCCAGTCCGACCATCAAACACCATAATTTTACCGGGATTCTCAGGGTTATACACCCAGTCCTTGCCAGTCTCATCCCGCGCCTCCTGTAACTTTCCATGTACCAAAGTCCGGGAGGTCTCTTCACCATACATTTCATCAAAAGGTGTAATTTTAAACCTCACACCCAGGGTGTGAGCAGCCCAGCCCAACATACACTCAAACACCTGACCTACATTCATCCGGCTAGGTACACCTAAAGGATTAAGCACAATATCCACAGTAGATCCATCGGCCAAATAGGGCATATCTTCCACAGGTAAAATCCGGGAAATAATCCCCTTGTTTCCATGGCGACCCGCCATTTTATCTCCCACCTGAATTTTACGCTTCTGGGCTACATAGACTCGTACCACCATATTAGCGCCTGGTGGTAACTCATCACCTTGTTCTCTTGTAAATAAACGGACATCAACTACCCGTCCCTTTTCCCCATTGGGAACCCGCAGGGAGTTATCCCGTACATCTCGCGCTTTTTCCCCAAAGATAGCCCGTAAAAGTTTTTCTTCTGGTGGTTGGTCAGACTCACCCTTTGGCGTAACTTTTCCCACCAGGATATCTCCAGACTCCACCCAAGCACCAACCCGAATAATTCCCTGTTCATCTAGTTGACGTAGAGCATCTTCCCCCACATTGGGAATTTCCCTAGTAATTTCTTCCGGACCGAGTTTAGTTTGTCTGGCCTCAATTTCATATTTCTCAATATGAATCGAGGTGTAAATATCATCCTGGACTAATCGCTCCGAAATCAAAATCGCATCCTCGTAGTTATAACCCTCCCAGGGCATATAAGCCACAATGATATTTTGACCCAACGCCAACTCCCCGCCTTCAGTAGAAGAACCATCCGCAAGGACTTGACCCGCGACCACACGCTCACCAATCCTCACTAGAGGCTTTTGGTTTAAACAAGTATCCTGATTAGACCTTTGGTATTTAGACAGGCGATATTTAATCTCTGGAGAGTCATGGAAAGGCTTAACCCGAATTTCTGTCGCATCCACATAGCTAACCTCTCCGTCTGTGCGGGAAACGATCACCATTCCGGAATCCCTTGCACCTTGAGCTTCTAAACCAGTACCGACCAAAGGGCGCTCTGGCTTTAACAGTGGTACAGCTTGGCGTTGCATGTTGGAACCCATGAGAGCGCGGTTAGCGTCATCATGTTCCAAGAATGGAATCATGCTTGTGGCTACTGAAACGATTTGCACTGGGGAAACTGCTACATAGTCCACTTGTTCAGGGGTTGTAGTTGCCCAGTCTTGGCGATAGCGCACAGGTACAGCTGGCCCTCTAATGTAGCCATTTTCATCTAAAGGTATATCGCCGGTGGCAGTCCGCAGGTCGTCCTCTTCATCTGCGGTCATATACACTGGAGGTAAATCAAAGCGTACCCGACCATTTTCTACAGGTCTAAAGGGGGTTTCTAAAAATCCATATTGGTTAACCCGTGCATGGGTAGCTAAGGAACCGATTAACCCGGCGTTGGGTCCTTCTGGTGTTTCAATGGGGCAAATTCTGCCATAGTGGGAAGGGTGAATGTCTCGTACTGCAAACCCAGCCCGTTCACGTGTTAAACCTCCTGGACCGAGTGCGCTTAAGCGGCGTTTGTGGGTCAGTTCTGCTAAGGGATTGGTTTGATCCATGAACTGGCTTAGTTGACTGGATCCGAAGAATTCTTTGATTGCTGCTACTAATGGCTTGGGGTTGACTAGGGAGGCTGGGGTTAAAACTTCGGCATCAGATACTGTCATCCGTTCACGAATAATCCGCTCTAGGCGGTTTAACCCCACTCTTACTTGGTTTTGTAGCAGTTCACCGACACTTCTAACCCGACGATTGCCTAGGTGGTCGATATCGTCGATATTGCCGATGTCATATTCCAGATTAATTAGATAGTCTACAGCTGCTAAAATATCTGTGGGAGTTAATACGCGGGTAGTATCAGGAACAGACAGCCTTAATTTTTTATTGAGTTTATACCGACCTACGCGACCAAGGTCATAACGTTTAGCATCGAAGAACCGGGAATCTAGTAGCTGTTGTCCCCCTAGAACCGTAGGTGGTTCACCGGGGCGCAACTTCCGGTACAACTCCATCAGAGCTTCCTCTTCGGAAAATTGACCTTCTTTCTCAATAGTTTTTTGGAAATATTCGGGGTGGCGCAGGGCATCAAATATTTCGTTGTCGGATAAGCCTAGGGCTTTTAATAGCACTTGGACTGAGAGCTTGCGGGTTTTGTCGATGCGTACCCAAACTAAATCATTTCGGTCTGTTTCAAATTTTAGCCAAGCCCCCCGATTAGGGATTAAGCTAGCTGAATAGGTACGTCGTCCGTTTTTGTCTATTTCTGATTTGTAGTAAACTCCGGGCGATCGCACTATTTGATTAACGATTACCCGTTCGGCTCCATTGATGATAAATGTTCCCCGGTCTGTCATTAAAGGCAAGTCGCCAATAAATACTTCTTGTTCTTTAATGTCTCCTGTTTCTTTGTTTAGTAGGCGTGTGGGTACATACATTTGTACAGCGTAAGTACTATCACGCCGTTTTGATTCTTCAACACTGTATTTTGGCTCTTTGAGTTTATAGTTATGTCCTAAAAAGTGTAATTCTAGTTTGCCTGTGTAGTCTGTGATTGGACTAAAAGAATTTAGTTCTTCTATCAACCCTTCTTCTAAAAACCAGCGAAAACTTGAGCGCTGGATTTCAATCAAGTCGGGTAATAAAAAGGCGGATTCCATATATTTATCTGTAGTCATGCCATTACCTTTGTCAACCTGGTTAAAGTTTATTGGACGCTGCTAGTGTTTGATTTTTGCGTGTTCCCTAATTCGGAGTATTATGTCTATTACTCTTAGGAATACCTGTTTCTTTATCGATACTTATTGATGGTTGACCATTGGCTGCTGTTGTAAGCAAAGTCACTAGTGGAAGTAGAACTACTAAACCAGTCATAAAATCTAAACATCCGCTTGTAGAGACGAGGGGATAATTAAGTTGATAACATGACAAAATCAAGCTTAAGAGTTGTTAGTTCCGTCCTTTTTGATTATGGTTTATTCAAGTTTTGGATGGATTCACCTAGTGCATAACTTTGTCCTGGGGGAGTTAGACTTTAATCGGATCCGCCTCCCACACAGAAAGGGAGGAATTTTACTAGGGGCGGACTTACCAACATCCCCGTTTATGGTAAGTGCTATCTATGTTTCACCTCTGGGAACCCGGTCACCCCTGCTAATCCAAATAACTCACAAGCATTTTCAGTAGTTTGAGCAGCAATAGCTTCTAATGTCTCCCCACGCAAATCGGCTAATTTTTCCGCCACATAACGAACATAGGCTGGCTCATTCCGCTTTTCACCCCGTTTAGGCACGGGGGACAAAAACGGACAGTCTGTTTCTACTAGTAGGCGATCTCCCCTGACCATTGCAGCGGAAGCTTGGATGGCTTTAGCGTTTTTGAATGTTACTGTCCCGCTAAAGCTAATATAGAAACCTAGGTCTAGAAACCATTGAGTTTCTTCTGGTGTTCCACCCCAACAATGCATGACACCTCTGGGGACTTCTCCCATGCTTTCTCGCCACTGTAGCAATATTTCCCTCACTTCCCGTGCGGCATTACGAGAATGGATAATCACTGGTAAATTGAGTTGGGTGGCGATCGCCAATTGTGCTTCAAAGACTATGCGCTGCGCTGCATAGTTATCTGCCTTATAGAGATCCATACCCATCTCCCCAATGGCTACCACCTTCGCTTCAGAACTAGCCAAAGATTTGATTTGCGCAGCTGTATTGCTTCCCCACTTGTCAACATCCAAAGGATGTAAACCAACAGAGAAGCTAAGTTCTGGTAACTGGTGCGCTAGGGATTGGATGCCGGAAAATTCTGATGGTTCGACGCACGAATGTACTAGACGCACCACACCTGCTTCTTGCCATCGCGATCGCACTCCTCCTAAATCCCCCTGGAACGTATCAAAATTCAGATGGACGTGAGTATCAATTAAAATTAGACCACCCGTAGGCGGGAGGCTAGCATTGTCCTTTTTGCTCATGAGTCCTTATGTCGCAATGCCAAAGGCTACCCTTATGCTAGTTCGGTTTTTATGATTCCCTGACCAGTAATCAGTCAGAGTAGCTGATTACTGATAGAGTAGCGTGGCGCAAGCCATACACTTGAACTACTCAGCAGATGCTGGGGTGAGTGGCTTCAGTTTCCGAGCTAGCCTTGATTTTTTTCTAGCGCCATTGTTCGGATGTAGAACACCGCGCTTGACTGCTTTATCAATTTTGCTAACAGCCTCCGACAGCCGCACCTGTACCTCTTTCTCTAAATCTGAGTTAGGATTAGCTGCATAGACATCTACAGCGCTAAAGTATTTTTTCATCAGCGTTTTTACTGCTGATTTGTAAGCTTTGTTCCGCAGACGATTGCGTTCTGCGATTTGGGCGCGTTTAAGAGCAGATTTTGTATTCGCCACGGTCAATTCCAGAAATACTATTAATATGTACACACACTACTAGACTTACTAATATAGCACTCATAGTGCCAATGTCAGAATTTATCAAAAAAAACTTTTTCTATGGCTAACGGCACGCTATCGCTATGGGCAGTAGAGAGTGGCAAGTAGGATTAGGACTATGAAACAGACAGGGGTGAAGCTATTAAGCCATTTATCCGGAGTGTAGTCTGCTGCGTCACTCCACAAAGCCTCATGATCAATTAAAGTATCCTTGACAACTTTACCGTTGGCGTGTACTCATTGGCTAAAATGCGTTAAAATAAGGTACTCATATATATAGCGGTAAGCGGGAAACTCAGCGGCTTTAGCCCTGAGAGGGAAGCGACTTGGTGGTTAAAACCACCGTGGTCTTTTCTGGTGGAAAGTAGCCAGTAAGCTAGGCTTCGACTTTAGCCGACTGGGTAGACGGTGTTTGACGATCGTAGCGAGAGTAAGACTGTAGGTTTCGCCTAAAGTTACTCTGTCAGCACAATTCAGTGTCTTTAGACCTGAGAGTGTCAAATATATAATTGCTGAAAAGCAAAATACCTTGTCTGTGTCAGCAACATCCCACCTAAAGGCGGAGGACTGAAAAACTTTCTAATCTGATAGCGTAGGGTGGCATAAGCCATACAGCGATTTAGTCTTAACTGACTAAGTTAAACGTCATTCATAAAAATTACCAGGTGATGCATAGCCCATCCCTGGCGCTACAATCGGGGAATAAAACAATCTTACAGAGGTTAAACCAGCACCATGGGGAAACTAGTGAAAACTACTGTTGGTAGCCTTGGAAGTATCAAAAAAAAATCCAGGTTAAGCTATAGAAGAGAGTTAGGGTGATCTCGACAACCTCATGGTTGAAGAGTTAAGACTAATTCTCAGGCGGGAATATCCTAAATTTTGGCATTATCCTTACTCCATGCTGCGAATCATTACTCAGCAGGCAGATGTTGTATCAGAACTGCAACGTATCTGCAACCGTACTCACGATGAACACGTGCTTCACAAAGAAGCAACTGTGCGCGAAGTACTGCAAGCAGTGAAGCGCCAAGGCGACAAAGCTGTTTTGCATTATACAGCTGAATTCGATAACCAAACCCTGAAACCAGAGGAGTTGCTTGTTACTGGCTCGGAAATGGATGCAGCCTACCAACAAGTATCCCGGGAGTTACTCCAGGCGATTCAGTTGGCTAGCCGCCAGATTGAAGCATTTCACCGGCAGCGTGTGCCGAAAAGTTGGGTACAGTTCGGTGATGATGATGTCGTGCTGGGGAAACGCTATACCCCTGTAGATCGTGCTGGTTTATATGTTCCAGGTGGTCGCGCAGCTTATCCGAGTACTGTGCTTATGAATGCTATTCCAGCTAAAGTTGCTGGTGTACCGCGTGTGGTAATGGTAACACCACAGGGTAACAGAAAAGCAATTAATCCGGCTGTTTTGGTGGCCGCACAAGAAGCGGGGATAGGAGAAATTTATCGTGTGGGAGGAGCACAAGCGATCGCGGCTTTAGCCTATGGTACAGATACGATTCCGAAAGTGAACGTAATTACCGGTCCGGGGAATATATATGTCACCTTAGCGAAAAAACTGGTTTACGGTACTGTCGGTATTGATTCCCTAGCCGGTCCGAGTGAAGTTTTAATTATTGCCGATGAAACAGCAAATCCTGTAAATGTGGCGGTGGACTTGTTAGCCCAAGCAGAACATGACCCGATGGCGGCGGCGATTTTGTTGACCACAGATACAGCTTTAGCCAAAAACGTACAAGTGGCGGTGGAAAGACAGTTAGTAGATCATCCACGACGGATAGACACAGAGAAGGCGATCGCCCACTATGGTTTAATTGTAGTTGTAGAATCCTTATCGGCAGCAGCAGCATTTTCTAATGAATTTGCCCCAGAACACCTAGAATTACAAGTTCAAGACCCATGGGGATTACTTGCGGATATTCGCCACGCCGGGGCAATATTCTTAGGGAACTCAACACCAGAAGCCCTAGGAGACTATTTGGCGGGGCCTAACCATATCTTGCCGACTTCCGGTGCTGCTCGTTATGCTTCACCTTTAGGAGTAGAAACCTTTCTTAAACATTCCAGTATTATTCAATACTCACAGACAGCACTGGAAAAGGTAGCTGGGGCAATTGACGCTTTAGCAACAATCGAAGGACTACCATCTCATAGAGATTCAGTCCGACGGAGAATTCAGCAGCAGGAGTAATTATCTAATTATCAATGTTGATTTTTTGGATAACCTATTGTAAAAACTTACTCAGTGGAGGCACAATAAAAGATTGTCACTCAGTAGCCAGAATAGAGCAAGGCTACAACTGACAATAACTTGTATCGGGGAATTAGAATTATACTAAAGGGTTATACCTTTGAGGAGATCAGTGGTGCTAAAAAATGTTTTGGTAGCTCTTGACGGATCGGAAATTGCAGAACGAGTCATTGAAACTTTAAATGACTTGGTGTTTTCCGGTGATACCAAGGTCATTCTGTGTCATGTATTTCCCACGCCGGAATCAAAAATGCAACTATCCACAGATAGCGCTCATCGAGAATCTTCCAACCTGCCTGATTTCCATATTGAAAAACTACTGTTAGATTATAAGGAAAAATTAGCACTTAAGAGTGAATTAGAATTGGTAACGGGAGATCCTGCCGAAGAAATTATTCGTCTTGCTAACATTTACAAGGCGGATCTAATTATCATTGGTAGTCGCGGGTTAACTGGGATGAAGCGAATTGTTTTGGGTTCTGTGAGCACTCAAGTAGTGGAGGAGGCTAATTGTTCGGTGTTCGTGGTGAAACCAACCTGACAACCAGTTAAGGAACATGGGGTAAAATTTAAGGATCAGTTTTTCCTGGAGGCGATTAATCACGGGCTTTTGTGTAAAGGTGATTAAAGGCCTCTTTGGCATTAATTAATTGACTAAAAACTGCCGCAAACTTAACAAACTTAGGGTATGACCTAGATTTAAAGGAAGAATCGAAACCCCTTCCAAGCGGGACTGAACCCAACCTTCTCCCCAGTACCATTCATGAAAGCCATCAATACCTCCACTAAGTAGCAACCGCAAACAATTAGGTTTCGCGACATCTACTTGATGATGAATTGCAATTGGGCCAGTCCAGGTTGTAAACTGAAAGCCAGTGTGCAGTTGTTCTGGCATTCCTGGGGTAAAAGTTTGTCCTACCAGCCATTGGGCTAGTTTTTCGGGCTGTTGCAAACTATTACGAATTGCACTGGCGGAGGCTGTGATTTCTATCCTGAGTTGAGTTTTTTGAAAATTACCCAGCATTTCTTAATAATTATTTAAGGTTTAAGTCCGAATTTCGGTGCATTGTAGTTCTAGTATTGCAAATACAATCATATTGTGCATGGGACAGGGCGTAATCAGAGAGTCGTTTTCTACTTAAAATAGAGAATGTAGGCTTATTAAGAAACGTAAGGTTTTTCATGGCTGATCAATTAATTCGTGCCACAGCTGCCGATGGTGGTATTCGTGCTGTAGGTGTTATTACTAGTCGTTTAACAGAAGAAGCACGGCAACGTCATGGGCTTTCCTATGTAGCAACAGCAGCATTGGGACGGACTATGGCGGGTGGCTTATTGATGGCTTCTAGTATGAAGCGACCTGGTTCCAGGGTGAATGTCCGGATCAAGAGCGACGGTCCTCTGGGCGGTATCCTGGTAGATGCTGGTTTAGATGGAACAGTACGGGGCTATGTGGCTAACCCATCTGTAGAATTGCCTCCTAATGAAAAAGGTAAGTTGGATGTGGGTGGTGCAGTTGGTGGGGGCTATCTGTATGTAGTGCGAGATATCGGTTATGGCTACCCTTACTCTAGTACCGTTGAGCTGGTATCGGGGGAAATAGGGGATGATGTAGCGCATTACTTAGTTAATTCTGAACAAACACCTTCAGCCTTAGTTTTAGGGGTGTTTGTAGGAGCAAGTGGTGTAACTGCTGCTGGGGGATTGCTAGTGCAAGTTTTACCGAAAGCTGCTAGAGATGAGGCTTTAGTAGAAACATTGGAGTCTCGTGTATCTAGTTTATCTGGATTTACCCCATTATTACAAGCTGGTAAGACTTTACCAGAAATTTTTGATGACTTACTCGGAGACATGGGTCTGTCAATATTTCCGGAACGTCAAATGTTGCGCTTCCACTGTGGTTGTTCTTTTGACCGCGTACTAGGAGCATTAAAAATGCTGGGAGCGGAGGAATTGCAAGATATGATAATTAAAGATAATGGTGCAGAAGCAACTTGTGAGTTTTGCGGCGAGGTTTATCAAGCAAGTAGCAATCAGCTAGCTAAATTAATTGTTGATTTGGAAACAGAATCTTCGGTTTCTGGTTAAAGTCTATAATAATACAAAAAAATGATAATTTTCATGGTATCTGTGGTCGGAGAATATTGAATCAGGTACCTTTGGAATTATCAACGAGTTACTATGACGGCATCGGAATTATCAGCATAGAACAGTTAACTATTCAACTACTTTGGTGTGAGAGATGATACAGCGGGATATTCTAGAAAATTGGCCTCCATCTAAAACAGGAGAGCCAGATGATATGATAAGGTTATCCCCAGCGCCACAATTCGCTGAAACTCAAGCATTTGGTGTGCAGGCTAATGGTTCAACCTCTAAGTCAGTGAATCGACAACAACAAGACAGTTACGAATTACCTTTACATCAGCAGTCAGCCGCAACTAGTGTACCCGGTCAAAAGTCTGGGAAATCCCCCGGCTGGATGAAAAACTGGTTTTTGTGGGGATTAATATTAACATTGATACCTGGTAGTATCGGGTTCGTAGCAATGACAGTGTTGCTGAAACTACCAAGTAGTCCCACTTGTACTGCAATTTCTCGACCTTTTGTCAGCGCTTCAGTGAGGTTATACTGCGCTCAGAAGTTAGCTGCTGGGCAAAATGTGGATGATTTACTGCGAGCGATCGCTTTGGTGAGTAAGATATCAGAGGATCACCCATTGGCCGGAGAAGTTAACCGTTTTGTTGCCGAATGGTCGAAAGACATTTTACGCCTTGCAGACGAGAGTTTTCAGTCAGGTAATTTAGAGGATGCCATAGCTACTGTCCGTCAGATACCTAAACATTTGGCAGCTTATAAATTAGTAGATGAACAAGTCAGTAAATGGGAGTTAATTTGGTCTCAGGCGGAAGACATATATAAGCAGACTGAAGAGGAACTAAAACAACAGCGTTGGCAATCAGCATCTATGCTAGCCGCTCAATTAATGGGTGTAGATAATGAGTACTGGTCTGGGGTTAAGTATAATCAATTAGATAAATTAATTACATCCACAAGGGAAGATGGTGATAAGTTAGCAAATGCGGAACGTTTAGCAAATACCAGAGTTTCAGATAACTTATTAAAAGCGATTGAACTTTCTGAGTCCCTCAGTCCGGAAAGCTACCTTTATCAACAAGCACAAGAGTTGATTCCTGAAATTGGGCGAAAAATGCTGGATTTGGCACAAGCAAGCCTGGATAGGAGGGATGCGGGGACGGCTATAGATATTGCCAGACAAATCCCAGATAATGCCCAATTGCAGGTAGAAGTCAAAGACTTTATTACTTTAACTCAGGCCAAAAGGAATGCATGGATTGGTACTGTGTCTGGTTTAGAAACAGCAATCTTTGAGGCGCAACAAGTTGATGCTTCCAGAGCAATTTATGGTGAAGCACAGGCGTTAATTGCTAGTTGGCAAGTGGAAATTGAAGATGTGGCACGTTTGGAAAGAGCCCGGACACTTGCTAGTCCAGGAACAATCGAAGACTTGACAGCCGCGATTGCTGAAGCTCAGTTAGTTTCTGCTAATAGCCCCCGGTCTTCGGAAGCGAGGACAGAGATTAACCGTTGGCGTAACCAAGTGGAGACTATTGAAGATAGACCAATTTTGGAACGCGCTCAACAATTGGCATGGCCTTCAAATGATATTAATGCTTTGCAAGCCGCAATATCTCAAGCTAGACAAATCCGTGAGGGTCGGGCCTTGTATTCTGAGGCACAGAGCAGAATTAGGCAGTGGACAGAGACCATTGAGCGCACACAAGATCAGCCATATTTAGATAGAGCCAGAATGTTAGCCCAAGGTGGTAATTTTACTGCTGCTATTAATACAATACAACCGATTGCATCATCGGGGCGATCGCTTTCTGGGGAAGCTAGGAACAATATACGTAATTGGCAAGGACAAATCCGTGCCAGAGAAAACTGGGCTAGGGCGCAACAGGTAGCAGGTGGCGGTACGCCAGAAGCTTTATCTCAAGCGATCGCCATAGCGAATCGTGTTCCCAGAAGTAGCACGTTACGGATGGATGTGAATTTTGCCGTTAACCAATGGAGTCAGCAGTTATTAACCATTGCTAATTCTCAGAGTAATTCTAATCTTGCTAGAGCGATTGAGACTGCGAGGTTAATTCCCCGAGGTAGTTCTGCTTATAATACAGCGCAACAGCAAATTAAGAATTGGCAGCAGCTACTTAATCCTGAACCTCCACCATTTGAGCCTATAGTTCCGATTGTTGAAAGTAGTTTTTAATCTGGAGTGTCTAATTTTCTCAGGTTTTTTGCAACCTTATAGTCACCGATTGTAGGTGATTGTAACATAAACCCACCCCAGCCCTCCTCACAAGGGTAGGTATTTTACATTGTCGTCAGGGCAAGACTTGGAAGACAAGGAAGGACAGTGGACAAGGGAGGAAACCGGTACAAATAATGTACAATTGGTAACAAAAACTGACGTTCAACAGACCATTTTTTGTAGAAAATCTTCCTTGTCTACTTTCCCTCCTTGTCTTCGGTGGTCCTGCCTTCACAGTTAATATTAAAAACCTACCCCTGTGAGCCCCAGCCCTCCCCTTGTGATGCTATCCATTACCCGGATCTTTCTTAACATTCGTGAGAGCGATCGCTCGCCAACCCCCAAACCTTAATCCTCCGTTGATGATTATCAATAAAATAAGGTTTTTATCAATAAGAATAAGGTACATTTTGTCAAGAGTAGGGAAATTTTCAAGCGTTGAAACCGTTGCCACATAAATGTTTCAAGATTCTTAAGAAAAATGTGGGTAATGAATAGCCTTGTGATGGGAGGGGACAAGTTTCAATCCCTGATAGGGATTATAGGTAATTGTAACGAGGAAAGGAGACACAAAAGACACAGGCAGAACCCCGTTTCAATCCCTGATAGGGATTATAGGTAATTGTAACGTGAGAATATGGGTCTAGTTTTTTCTCTTGTTCCATGTTTCAATCCCTGATAGGGATTATAGGTAATTGTAACGGTAAGACATCAAAACAATTCCCATGGATTACTTGAGTTTCAATCCCTGATAGGGATTATAGGTAATTGTAACCTACGTGCGATGATTAGGCAAATGGCGTATCTTATAGGTTTCAATCCCTGATAGGGATTATAGGTAATTGTAACTAAGGGAACGTCGCGACTGACATACAGGGCAATGCCTAACTCGTTTCAATCCCTGATAGGGATTATAGGTAATTGTAACTTGAATACATCAGATTCTTGCGACTACTACAGCCTGTTTCAATCCCTGATAGGGATTATAGGTAATTGTAACAGCATTGCCCAGATGGTGTGTTGTCTGAGCTAGTTAGGTTTCAATCCCTGATAGGGATTATAGGTAATTGTAACCCAATGAAATCGTTTTCCATCCCAGGCATGACGTTAGTTTCAATCCCTGATAGGGATTATAGGTAATTGTAACGGGGATCGCATTCTGCATACTTGTTATTCAATGCAGATATTTGTTTCAATCCCTGATAGGGATTATAGGTAATTGTAACCGCAAATGGGGTGTCGATCGGGACAATCCTCAATGACGTTTCAATCCCTGATAGGGATTATAGGTAATTGTAAGACGTTCGTGTCTCATCGTATAAAATCACGATACTGTTTCAATCCCTGATAGGGATTATAGGTAATTGTAACGAAGGAAGATATAAAATAACTAATATCACCCAGTTTCAATCCCTGATAGGGATTATAGGTAATTGTAACAGCCCGATGCCCGTCCCAATATCTATTAATGTTATCCGTTTCAATCCCTGATAGGGATTATAGGTAATTGTAACATTGCTTGCAATTTATAACAAGTTACGTTAGGATAGATATGTTTCAATCCCTGATAGGGATTATAGGTAATTGTAACTGCCCGGAGATAGAAACATTAATATATGTAGTTTTCAAGGTTCTGTTCCGTCAACCTAAAGTAAATATAGCTTTTCGGGAGTTGGGTTGTCAAGAGTAAGACTTGAGAAATTTAGATCAAAACAAGTGATAGCAAAGATTTCGAGGGTTTGCGTCAACCTTAATTTAGAGGTGAGAGGGTTCAAAAGCCGATGAGGTAAGGATTTCAGGCTGAAAATTTCCCCCTCTTGTTAAAACACCTACTGGTTGACGCAAAACTCAAGCAAAAAAGACTGTATTGTCCCTGGGGACTTCACCGCCAATGCGCTCGACTTTTCCCTGACAGCAAGCGCAAAGAAAATAAAACCGGATGCTGTCTTGGTCTGGTTTTATCAGTTTAGATAAACGCGATCGCAGTTTAGCATACTGAGTTTGGGTTAAATCGCACTCAAATACAGAATACTGCATCCACTGTCCATAGGATTTAAGAATTTTGTGAATTTTCTGGCGGCGTTTATCTTCTGGTATGTCGTAGGAAATAACTACAAACATAAAGTTTAATTTATTTCATAACTAATGGTGGATATTTATCAATTTCTCCCATCAGATATTTACCGAGGAGACGGCCTTGGATTTCAAAGGATTCTTGATAGGTATATTGTTTCTCAAAAACGGGATGTTTAAATTTAGTTAATTTCTTTTCTTGGTATAGTCGCAGAAAAACGTGTAAACCTTCCTTTGTCAAGGAAACTGCATGACTTAGAGGTTCAGTAATAAAGTCTTTTGGTGTGAGCATTCGGCGATTAATTGCCGTTAAAACCACAGCATCTACTATTAAAGGTCGAAATTCTTCCATTAAATCAAGTGCTAGAGAAGGTCTACCGTATCGCTCCGTGTGCAGGTATCCTAAATAAGGGTCAAAGCCGACAATATTTAAAGCTGCTTGAATATCGTGGCGGAGTAAGGAATAACCTAAACTCAGGAGTGAGTTAACCGGGTCTGTGGGAGGGCGACGGTTGCGGGTGGAAAAACTAAAGTTATCCACGCGAATCAATTGATTAAAACAGCCGAAATATGCTGCACTTCCTGCACCTTCATAACCTCTGATGGAATTAATTGATGTGGCTTTTTCTAAGGATGCGATCGCCTGAGATAATTGGTTAATGTTAGAGTTTAAACCTAGGTCATAACGCCGTTGTGCTAGTAATAAAGATTGGCGGTAATTTTTTAGTTTCCCTCTGACAAAACCTTGAGTGATATGGATGGCTTTTGGTGATTCTCCTGCTGCTTTCCATTGTGCATTTCTGATCAGGATATTTTTTCCCATATCTGGTTCTAAAATAGCGATGTATTTACCATTCATAGTCAGATAGGTGAGAGGGATTTTCCTGTTCATTAATTCATAAATAGCAGCGGGCGAAATATTAGCTTTACCCATAATAACCAAGCCGTCAACTTTAATCAGAGGTACGTCTAAGATAGTCTTTTTTGCTGCTTTGATATTCAAACTCTCATCGACTTTAGAAATATATGCTTCTTCCTGTGTTACGTAAATGGTTCCCATGATTTTATCTAAAATTGAGTAGTTAGGTTTTGATTATTAAGTATCCTATGGTGGTGAAGATGTACACCCCAGAAGAGTTCTAATTTATAGAGGTGTATTTTATGTCTGATGATGTGGGGGATTTTCTACAAATTACATCTATAGTCATCCTATTTGACTTGAGAAATTATGAGTGAGGAAAGGGAATAGGGAACAGGGAACAGGGAACAGAAATTGTTCATGAATCATTTAGGATTGCTATATACTATAAATAGGTTTAGGAGAGAATTAGATAGAGTTGAAAATGCTGGTATCCCCCACATTTAATTAGCTTCTTGATAGTTTCTTAATTTATCTTTGGTTTTCGGTAAACATTGGGAATAAAGACTACATCCTTGGCAACGTTTACTATAAGATGGTTGTGGTATTTTACCAGTTGTGAGTAAGTCAGTGATGGCTGCAATTGTGGCGATGGTATTTTGTCTGAGTTGTTGATTAATCTCCACTGGTTGGCGTTGATGGGAATGGGCATAATAGATATAGCCCATGTTGATAGTTTGTCCTGTCATTTCTTCTAAACATAATGCTTGGGCGCAAACTTGTAATTCGTCGTTATCCCACTGGCCTTTACGTCCCCGTTTGTATTCTATAGGATAATATTCACCTGCTACAACTTCAATTAAATCAGATTTCCCCATGAGGTTATATGTTTCTGATTTTAAATAAATCGCCCGGATTTCCCAGGTGTCTCCTCCATGAATATCACCCATAGTGTGGACACGCTCATGTAAATTAGTGCCTTCAATGGTATATTGATTATCGGTAAACTCTCCAGTACAAAACATCCGCCAATAGCGATGAGGACAATAGGCGTATTGGTTCAAGGCCGCAATCTGGATATATTCGGTATTATTATTCATAATTTTTGGTGAGTTTTGATTGATATGTTCGCCGCATCATCCCCATACCCATTGGTGTTTTCCGTCCTACCCCTGCATATAAGGCAAAATCAGCTAAGGCGTTAATTTTTTTAATTTCTATAGGTTCTATTTCTCCTAAGATTTGATAGCTCACTTCTCCCGCAAATCCAATAAATTTACTACGAGAGTCTGCGACAATTTCTGTATGAATGTTGAAGAATGAGGGGAATATTGACTCTAGAGCAATTTGATTAATTTCGATTTCACTATATTTATTCCACCGAGAAAGTAGGGAGTTAAAGATACATTCTCTAGTGGGGAGGGTGCTGTCATATTTTCCTTGACGGAAAGCGGTGGGTGTGGAGAAAGTAAAGTGAATAGTGCGATAGCGATCGCTGGCTTGCTCGTATAATTGACTGTAGGAGATAGCATTAGCCCAAGGTTGGTTAGATTGGGGTGTAACTTGAATGCTGGTAATATACAGGTCAGCGGGGCCTAGATGCCATGGGTGATTGGGGTTAAGATTGAGCCAGAGTTGGGTAAGTTGACTAAAGAGTGTGTCATCTAACAGGGAGATGCGCCACCAGCAAGGCTTTCCTGGGGGGATGGCTTCTTGATGTGTATGTTGTAGTTTAGACATTCCTCTAGTTCCCTGAAGGAAATTAGTTTGTAGGGGTGAGAGGGTGAAAGCCTTATCTGCAGTAGAATTGTGTAGGCGATCGCCTAATGTAGGATCTACGGAACTGACAAGGGTTAAAAATAGTGCGTGCAGATGTCTTCCTGTGAGAAACTGGGGAGGGATAGGCGACAAGGGAAGGAGGTTAAGAATTAAGCTATGAGGCATATTTAATAGTTAGGAATATTTTGTGTTTGGTGGGGAGGGGTGAGGTAAAGGTAATTTGTAATTGGGAGATATAGCCAAAGTCAATAAAAACTCAACAATTTACTTTGCTGTTTTATTGGGGCGTTTTACTTGCGTTTTTTTGTGCTAGATTTGGTAGCTCTTGACTCAATGGTAAAATCTGGTATTTCTGCTAGTTCAGATTGACTTAAACTATACTGTTCACAAACCAAGCTCAACCGACTTCCTGGGGTTTGCACTGCGTTAACGGAGTGAGTTAAATCACCTTGGAAGTAAAGTAAAGTGTTCACCTGGGGTTTAATTTGTCCCAGTTGGCGTTTATGGGACTTCAGTACTAGTTCTCCCCCTACCATATCTTCAGGTAAGCGTACATACAGAACACTGACACACATAGGCGGTTCTATGGTTTTGCAGTAAGAACGTAAGGAGCGGTCAATGTGGGGGTCTACACGGGAACCTTGTTGCAGCTGTAATGGATTGAGGTAAAAAGCATTACAACTAGGTTGGAGAGCTAAATCTAAGTAGGGCTTAAAGTAGGGAAATTTTTGTTCTACAGTGGAGATGTGCGATCGCCTAAACACTAGAGAAAATCCCTTAGTGGCGACAAAATCGCGGTTAAGGTTATTGATCGCAAAGTAAGAACAAGCCTGAATTTCTCCCCATAGGTTATTGAGATACTCCATTGGGAAAGCGTTATGCTGTTGTTGAAAGTATTTCACCGTGAGTTTAAAAAGCGATAGAAAGTAAAATTAGGAACCACATTAGATAAATCATCTGTGTTTATTTGTATATATCTGTGGTTCCATATTGCTAAAACCGACCTTGATTAACTCCCAAAACGGTATTCCATGCGAGCGGGAAGCTTTAACCCTGGGATATCATCAAAGTAATAGTATAAACCTCGCATTTGGACATTTTGAATCAGGCTAACAGGAGGCATATTTACTACATCATAGCTAATAACTTGATTAGTAAACATGACATCTAAAGGGTTTAAAGGATATTTACAAGTAAATAAACCCTCAGTAGTGTGAGAGTTATGTAACTCCGTAACTGTCACCTCAGCCTTACTCATCCACTTACCCAAGCGGATCCATTTTGGTAATTTAATTGGTTTTTCAGAAACTAGGAAAAATTCAAATTGACTTTCTGGTGCAATTTCTTTAGTTCTACCAAAACTGGGGATGTTCTTTTGGGTTTTCTCCATCTCGACATGATAGTTATTATTAGCATACTTCCAGGTGTTGAGAATGGCGGAATGATGCAAAACCCTAGCGGGAGTAATGTAAATTTTCTGCTGGTTGAGTGGTATTAAATGCTCCTCATATTTTGGTACTTGTTCCTGGCTAAAGTAGCGATAGGAATGTTCATCAGCTACGGTAGTAGAGTGGATTTCACTATCAACTAAACCCAGTGCGTAACAGAGGGCGTAATTGTGAATTATTGGCTCTGTTTCGTAAAGTCGCCCAATTTCACGGGTGGCAAAATACAGGCTATCATGTAGTTCTAATTGACATTGGTAGATAATGCTCATAGAGGTTACTTAGCCTTAGCACTTGTTTTCTTTTTGCTAATGTGCTTTTTAGCATAATCCTTGGCTTCCCCATCAGCTTTCTCTAAAATTGCTTTAATTCCTGTTTCTGTACCTGTAAGGCTCTTAACTTCCTGTAGCAGAGGTGAAAAAGCATCACCAATAAAATCAGTATGTACAATAAATTCATCAGCCATTAAAGCCTCAATTGCACTTTTAGCAGCAGTAATTACATCATCCTCATCCAAAGGTTCAGGAGGATGAATGGTATTTTGGGCTTTCATTTGGTCATATATCGCTTGAGTCCAACGGAGATTACTGGTAATTTCTCCGTCTGCGAACACAACACCAATCAACTCATTGCGCAGGCGACCTGTACGGGTGGTTTGCGCTCCATAGTGGCGGGTTCTGAGAATATTATTAAAAACGTAAAGGAAACTGGCCTCTGTGGGGTCTTTGAGGGTGACAATACTAGGGAAGAAAACCTGCGGTCTAATATGGTCTTGCTGATTAATACGACTGGTAACTTCACCGGGTTTAGAACCATTTTCCCCCTTGGATGCCATTGTACCATTTTCAAAGGGGGCGTTGAGGGTAAAAGTTTCGTGGGATTCGTCAAAAGGGGTAATTGAAAATGCTGTATCTACAATTACCTTAGATTTTTCCGAACCAGAGTCACCAATGGCAAAACCGTAAATAATACAATCAGGATTATCCATAGCGAAACTAACGTTATATTCGCATTCCTCCGCAGTCATCAAGCCGTAGTTACGCAGTAATTCCCGACCAACTAAACGTTCTGGGGTAGATTGTTTGCGCTTAAACATTGATAAACGGCTGATTGTGGCTTTATCTCTCACTCCAGCTCTCACCCTGGCTTTATTTAATTCTCCATCTGTTTGAAAAAGTGGATAAGATTCTGTAATGCGGACAGTGAGAAAATGGGCATATTTTCCCATCGGTTTGTAGGGAATTGCAGCTTGGAATAGTTTTGAAGCAACTGTTTTTAGCAATGACATGATTAATCTCTCCAGAGAATTGAATGTGTTTGATATTGGGTTAGAAATTGGGTTAATGGAAATATCTAATTACTCAGTTACATCATCTTTTTCGGTATCTTTTTCGGCGTTTTCCTTGTCATCTGCAAGGCGGTAAAGGAACTCACAAGTATCTCGAATTAAATTGATTTGACGACCTGCTAAACGAGCGCGATCGCCCGCAAATGATTTCTCAAATACCTCCTGAACAAAATATCTGGAAAAATCTACAACAGCTTGGCGTTCTTGTTCACGGTTACTCATTACCCAACGTCCTTCAGCAGTAGAAGCATGAACACGGTCCATGAGTTTAAACACTTCCGCCGCCACCGCCATTACTAATGTTTCTCCCTGAAAAACACTAGACTCAGCTTTAAGAATAGTTTCAGATGCCATATCTATGGGTTTCAACACAGCATTAGATTTGGGATGATAACGCTTATTAGCGCGGTAAAATTTCCGGTACAAATCTGTTAATTTTTGCGGATGATTTAAGCTTGATTGTTCTCCCACAATTAACTGCTCCATATTTTGATCAAATTTCACATGAGGGTCAAAACAAGGGTAAAAATGATAGGTATAAAGCCTAACTTTTGCAATTCTGGCTGTTTCCACTCCTTGGTTACGCACCCAGCGATTGAGATAAGCAAAAACATTCAAAGGACTGGTTTCAAAATCCTTAGCTAGTTCTGCAAACTTACCCCAATTCGCATCGTAACCAGTTTTACCTTGTTTAGCATTGACATCTAAATGAATAGCATAAGCCGCCGTTAACACATTTAATGGTGCTGGGTATTGAATACTGTTTTCTTCCCAACCTTCTAAAATGTAATCAAGACGAAATCTATCCCTTTTGACTAAGGCGCGGAAAGCATGGGGCGCACTATCTAAAAAAACGCTTTCCTCAAATTCAGCACCATCATTAAAAGGTGGAATTGGCGACTCAGAAACCACTGTTTTTACATCTAGAATCATGGGAAAAGCAAAAGCTAGCCAACTCGGCATTATCCAAGATTCAGTGTCGGTACTGTCCTTTCCTGGGGGGAGTGCCATAAAATAAAATGTTAAGGGTTGATCTTCAGGATAAGAAAGCTTAAATATGCGGTCTTTTCCAGCCTGGATATGTTCATCAATGATGAAGGTATCTACCTTTTGGTAATTTGCCTTTTCTAAGTTTGCCTGTAAATCCTTGCTGATGAAATGATTACGTATGCTAGTATCAAAGCGAGTTTGAGCAATACTATTGTATGCTTTTTGTAAAAACTTATTAGTTTCTGGGGTGAAATAATAAGTTGGGTAAAAATAGAGATAGCGGTATTTTCCGTCTTCAAAGCGTTTACCAACTGCTTGAGTTTGATTCATCAAAATTTGCCTGAGCATCATTTCCACACCCGCAATACTGGAAATGTTTCGCTTGGCGTTGGAACCTCCCAACATTTGTTTATTTGTATAAACTTGGGGTGTAAATAAAACTGCTGATTCCATTTGCTCAGTCACGGTGTAAGCTGAATGAGAAATTGAGCAAATAAGTTGCTTTCCTCTTCCTGATTTTTTAGCAGCATTGTAACTATTTAATTCGTCTAAAAATGTCTGACTTTCAGCTACAGGTGATAATTGTTGCTTCCTATTTGGCAACATGACGACGCGATTTACCCACAGTCTTAAATCCTCCCAACCATCGGGTAATTCATACTGAGAAATTATCGGTGAAATCAAGGTTGATAAGTAATCGATAATTTCCTGACAAATTTCGCGGATGTTTTCAATCCCCGGATGAGATTCTAAATATTTAGCCGCTAAATAATACCATTCATAAGGTACTCCCCCAGTATTTCCTTTTAACTTCTTTTCCTTCAGACTTTCGTTAATGCATTGAATTTCCCGAATTGCGGGTAAATATGCTGTTAAATTCCACAACTCGGCGACTTTGTGGGTTAAGTCTAAATCTGGTAATGCTGGTAGTTTTTTATCTTTCTTTCTCGCAGCATCAATGCGCTTAACGGTCTCTTCCCAAATCTTACGAGTGACTAAATCACCAAATTCTGCTATTTGGTCGATGCGGATATCATCTTTAAATGTGAAATCATGGTCAGCAGATAAAACATTTTGTTGCTGAAATTTAATCAGATTTTCACTGCGACTTTGAGCAACGGAAGATTTATTGGGGTTTAATATCCTTAATGTAGCATCTAAAGCTACTTGCATTAAACCTAAATGCTCAAAGAATAAATTGTAATATTCCGCATACTTCATTCCCTTACCATCTCGACCAAATCCTGTTTGTCGCAGACGCAGTTGACCTGCACACAGTGACTTAATACTATTAACTACACGGTCTGATAAATTTTCTTTATTAATGGGCGGTGCATTACGCAATGCTAGATAAATTACACCTGTGGGTAAATACAGTAAAGGTTGATAGTAAATGTTTTCATCAGTGTTGACACTGGTATGAGCATCAATTAAAGCATTATTAACTACATTAGTTAAAACCCCTCTATTTTCAGCAATACTGTGATAGGTAAATTTTAGTTTTCCATCACTTAATTGATGCAGAATCTCTTTGAGTCGGTTATGTTCTGCATCTTGGGGATGTTTGACAATTGAGGCCAGGGAATCAGCTAAACAAGTTAAATGACACAAACTTTTAATAGTGCGATCTTTGAGAACTGGATTTAAGCCAAATTCCGAAAAATTCCAGTTAGTATCCCAGCGTCTTTGTGCATTATAAGCTATGCACAATAAATCATCTAAATATTGCTGATAGGCTTCCCATTTATCTGGGTTAATAAACTTATCAAGTCCTAACTGGTGAATTTTTTGATCAATAATTTGGCGCTGTTCGGTTAAGGGTAACTGGCGACAGTCTGCTGGGACATCGGGAAATTTTTCAAAGTCATGTAAAATAAAGCCTGCAATTACTAATCGGCGTTCTTTTTCTTTCACCAGTCTTCGGACTGTGGTATCAAGTTGTTGTAACCGCTTTTCAATTAAGTTAGCCGGAAATAAACCATTGAGTAAATGTGTATTCAATGATTGGTCAGCAGCATTATCTCGGCGAACTTTACTTTTACCTGCTGCTGCTCGCTCGTGGTCAATTTCATCAAAGAATTTACCGCCTTTGGCTGTAACACCAATCGCTATATTTAGGAGGTTGGGTAAAACATACTCAGCGAAATCAGCCATTACTGGATCATGAGGATTTTGTGCATGAATTGCTTCTCGCAATAGTTTAAGTGTGAGTAATTCTCCCTGAGTTTCAATGGTACGGTCTGAAGAATCACCATCAAAACCAAAGTCTTGATTAAACAAATCATCGTCTAATTCTTCTAGTTCTTGATTTTGATTGTCAAATAAATCTAGCTGGTTATTGTCTGCAATGGCTTGAGTTTTTTTATTCATGATCTACAAATAATGAAATTGACTGATTATTTGTTGCAGGTAAGGAGGATATTATTGATTCAATTTTCTACTTTGTTAAAAGGAAAGCTGGACTAAAGCTTAGTATCTTAAGATGTGGCTTTTTAAGTGACTTATTCAACCATCAGCCAAGCTGTTGGGGATTAAGATTGCTTACGCCTGAGCTTAATACCGCAAGCTGCTACTTTCTTCTTGTAGGGCTTACCTAGATAAATTATCGGATAACCTATGACATTGGTTCCTCGGTTAATAACCTATATTCAACTTGGTTATTAGCAACTTGTTTTTTTTCAATTAGGTAGCCTTTTTTGCGAGCTTCAAATATGGTGTGTCCAAATCGGAAACTCACATTTGTTGCTAGCTCATCGCTAGAATGCCATTTGCCATCCTTAAGAATTGCAATTAATTTCTCAAGGTTTGTCAATTTATCTTTCATAATATTCTCGATTTCACAATTTATGAGTTACATACATAGCAGCCCAAATGCTTGTTATATTTGCGCAGGTAATTGATAGTCTGAACCTACATAAAACGAAACCTGTTATCAAAGAATTTTTCTGATTTCTATAAGCACAGGATTATTCAACACTTCTGCTATTGACATATTCAACCTGACTATGAAATACTTCCATCAGATAAAGCTTTACGAGCACGTAACCACTTAATTAATCCCTATTAGGGATTGAAAAGAATAAGTCTGTGCTTAAAACCGTAAGCTTTTTTTCTTAAATCCCTATCAGGGATTGAAACCTTAAACAATCCATATCTCATCCTTTGCTTTTCAAGTTATAGGCGAGGGTATCTAGCAACAGTGCTGACTGACCAAAAGCGATCGCATAAGGTGCATTAGCATCATGAACGCTGTACTGGTCGCAAATGGGGTAAATCTGAAAGTGCATTGGTAGTCGTAACCGCATCCGCACTTCCGATACAGGGCGACGAATGATGTAAGCAACTAAACCCTGTGTTTTCAGGCGTTTGTTAATTGCACTGATCCATTTATTTTCAGGTTGGGAAATTTCCACCCCAGTTAAAACCTGAACTTTCCCAGTCTCCGCTATTGGTTGTAAGTCTCCCGGATAGGTAAATTTCCAGTTCAGTCGTTCCTCACGGTAGGAACGCAACTTAATAAATGCGAGACAATGAGCAAATCTACCTTTGGCTATGGGTTGTTCTGTGCGTTGTGCGGTTTCTGCGAGTGTCCGCATAAATCCTGCCTCTGTCCACATTTCAATGTCTAAATTGCTCAAAATACCTGGTAAATCGTAGGTTTTAAACCTGTCTGCTGGGTTTTCTTCCGTTAAGTCATACAACCCACATTGCAAAGGACTAGAACCCCGAAAACTAACAGCTTCTTCAGCAATGGGATTACCTGGTTTATCTGAGATTGCTTTCCAGTCTCCCGCCCATTGCTGAATATCTTCACCTATGGATTTGAGGCTATTATTAAATACTTGCTCACAGGCTTTTTGAAATTGTTGTCGGCTTTGGGCATACTGTTGTTTAATTGTGCGATCGCTCAATTGGTAACATAGCCAAAATGATTGTACAGTACCCCAGCGGCGATAATAACCATTAAAATCATTTATTTTTCTATAGTTATCATTAATTATGCTGTGAAAAAATGGGCGCTCATAAGTACCATCTACCTGTAAGGGTGGTGAATCTCCCTGAAATAAACGTTCTCCTAAAAAGTTAGGCACAAGAGCAAAAGCTGTAAAGTGGTTAAACTTAATCATTTGACCATCTTTCTCATAGCCATCATGTCTACCTAACCGCCCCAACCGTTGAATAAAATTACCTGCATCTGATGATTCAAACATCAGAAAATTGATTTTAAAATCAACCCCTACATCAATTGTGCTGGTACCGATAACTAAATCAGCCATGAGACTGCGTTCTTTTATTTCCTTTCCAGAAAGCCCTGTATTTTCTCCTACTGTTAGATCATAAGGTTGAAAAAAATCCTGAAAAAATGCCGTTAAGCGCTTGACTGTTGCAATGGAGTTGAGAATAATTGCTCCTTTACTACCAGGATAATTTTTAAACTGAGATAAAATTAACTCCCTATTTTCTTTGAGCCAATTTTCCGAAGCTTTAGAACTAGATTCTAAAGGAATAAAGTTGAGGGTTATTGTTCTGGCTACCTGTCGCCAACCCTGTGTTTGTAGTTGCTTTTCTTGGTCTGGTGTGGCAGGAAATTGATATTTATTCTCCGCAATGGGATTGATCACCTGACAGCGAAATCCTGCCTGTTGCAGTCTGCTAATTAAGTTTGGATCTGGTGTAGCTGAGAGAAAAAGAAATTTTTTACGCCGATTTGTACAGCGAATTAACAACATTGTATTAATTACACTGGCAATTTGGGGGGCTGTAAAAACATGAAATTCATCAAAAATAAATAAGCCAAAATCTTTATCAATCCTACCCCATAATTTATCTGGGCTATCAACGGGACTTATATAAGCACCTCTATGCAAATAGTGAAAGATATCAGGATTAGTCAGTAATACTTCTCTTTGATTTGCGAGAGTTGCAATCGCGGCCGCTTTTTTTAGTCCTTCATTTTCCGCATAAATTTCTAAGTCAGCCCCGCTTAATTTGGCTACACGCGGCTCATTTTCTGGTTGAAGTTGGGCAATATATCCTCTAATTTGTGTTTCTTGGTCTCGTGCAAGTTCGTTAGTTGGGTAAAGTCCAATGGCGGAAGATTGACCTTGAATCACTTCTAAATAAGCCGCTAAACTTTTACCGTCCCCTGTCATGGCTGTGTTAAACACTACGTCAATATTTGAATCCCGTAGTGCTTCTAAGGTAGCTAATTGATGCCAAGAAAGTGACCAATTTTCAGGTAATTTCACGCCGTCAGGTGTGGGGACGGTTTGAGAATAAACAGGCTTGAGAGTAATTTTCCAATCTGCCGACATTCACTTAAATAGTGTCCGTAAACTGTTGTTATTTCTGATCATGCCATGCAAAATAGATGTTAGCAAGATATATCTGGATAAAAGTGTCCGTACAAATATGAGTCGGAAAGGTCAGTCTATAACTCTGTCTTTAAAGGAGCGGGATAAAGCAGAACTGGAAGCCATAGCTCTGCAATTTGGTATGATGTGGGGAAATCGCCCGAACATATCCAAGCTCATAGAAGCTATAGCCCAACGTAAGTTACGCATTGGTAACAATAACAATTGGACAGAAGACAGGATTCGAGCATTACATCGCTGTATAGGTGCATTAACCGACATTGGACAAGTAGAACAAGCCCAAATTATTGCTCACCTGCTTCTAGAGCGCTGCGAACTGTCAGTACCATTGCGAACGGAAATCGAAGGTTTTCTAGAAAATCTCCCCCCACCTTGGCGGTTACAAATAGATAACTACATTCTGCGACAGCAACCATTTCAGCTTTCCTACCAAGATGCAGCAGGGCGCGTACTGAATTTTACGGTGCGCCATGCTCGGATTACCCCCCAGGAAAAGCGCCAATATCTTAACTGCTGGTGTGAGGAAACAGAAGGAAACTCTGATATCCCTGAGCTGATTCATAACTGGACTTTACGCTTAGATAGAATTACAGATGCGGCTGTAACTTCCATCCCTGGTAATTGGCATTCTCAGTTAGATACAATAGAGGTGGAAATACATATATTTGGCGGATTGGCTTTTGGTTATCAAGCCAAACCGGAAGATCACATCAATGAATGGTTACCAGATCAAGCAGGGGTTCGCCGAGTTGTGAGGACAATATCAAATACCTTTTGGTTTAGCCGGGAGGTGATGCAGTATGGGCCAGACTGTGTAGTAATTCTACCTGAGAATGTGCGCGATCGCCTCAAGGAAAAAGTTCGCAATCTCTGCAACTTATACGATATTGAAACCACAAGTTAAATCCCACTCCCATAACATCATCCCCATCTTCAGAGGTCTTCGACTCTCCCGTGAAATTTATCCTAAAATCTGCGCAATCATCCGATTGGCTTGGGAAGCATAACCACCGCCAAATAAATTGAAGTGATTGAGAATGTGATAGAGGTTATAGAGGGTTTTTCTTTGCTGATAACCTGGATCTAAAGGAAACACTTGGTTATAACCTTGGTAAAACCCAGGGGGAAACCCACCAAATAATTCTGTCATGGCAATGTCAACTTCTCGATCGCCAAAATAAGTAGCTGGGTCAAATATCACAGGTTCTCCTGACACGGTAAAACCAGCATTCCCACCCCATAAATCACCATGTACTAAGGATTGTTGTACGTGATGACCTGCTAATAAATCAGGAATAGCCGCCAGTAGTGCATCTTGCTGAGGAAAACTACCCCCCCGTCGCCTAGCTAATTGAAATTGATAATTTAAACGATATTTGGTATAAAATTCTGCCCAGTCTCCTGTCCAGGTGTTGATTTGAGGTGTGGAACCAATAGTATTATTAATTTTCCATCCAAAACCTTTACTACTAATGGCTTTGTGCATCGCGGCTAGTTTGCGCCCCATTTCTTCCCATTTACCGTTACCGCCTCCCATTTCCAGCCATTCCAAGACGATATAGCTATAGTTACCAGCAGTACCCCAACAAATGGGTTGAGGTACAAGAATGGTATTTGTAACCAGTATTTCCTGTAAGCCCAGCGCCTCAGCTTCAAACATCCCCACTTGAGATGCTTGATTTAGCTTCACAAAGTAAGTTATATCTCTATCAGAAATAGCATAACCTTGATTAATACAGCCACCACTAACACCGCGCTGGCGCTGAGTTTGAAATTTTTTGCCGGTGACTTGGCTAATATGGGTATCAATTTCAGTCCACATTTTCTTAGTAGGGTTTTAAGATCACTACCCCATAAGCATCGGGAGAAAGATACTGTTTTGCCGATCGCATTAAGTCAGTGGTATCTTGGGATTGAATATGATAGGGATAATTAAAAGCAGGTTCTAACTTTCCTATCATAGATTGATAGTAACCATATAAACCAGCGCGATCGCTTGGGGTTTCGTTACCAAATATATACCTATTGGCTACCCGCCGCCGCACCCGAGCAATTTCTGCTTCTGAAACTAACTCTGTATGTAGTATACGAATATGTTGGGCGATCGCCTCCTCCACAGCTTGTAAATTTTCCACAGCACATTTAGCGGTAATATAAAATGTCCCTTGTAACTGATTAGTCATATTACTAACACTAATAGAACTTACCAGTCCCCGTTCTTCCCGCAAATCTCGCACGAGTCTTGATGTGCGTCCATGTCCCAAAATACCCGCCAAAACATCCAACCCATAAATATCATCTAGCTGTCCCAACCCTGGAACCCGCCACACCATGACTAAACGTGCTTGCTGAAGACTGTCATCGACAAATTCCCGACGCACAATTTCTGTAAACGCAGGTTCAGGATTAACTCTTAACTGTTGAGTATTAATTGTTCTGTGTTCACTATGACTAAATCCCTCAGCTACAGTTGCAATTAATTCTTCTACGGGTAAATTACCCACAGCTACGGCGGTAATTGACTGGGGTTGATACCAAGTTGCGTGAAAGTCGCGCATTTGTTGAGCTTGCAGTTGAGAAATTACCGCTTCTGGTCCCAATACTGGACGGCGATAGGGTAAATGCTCAAAAGCCGTCTCCATTGCTCTTCTGAATGTCCGTCGCTGGGGATTATCTTCAGAACGGCGAATTTCTTCTAAAACCACTAAACGCTCCCGTTCAAAGGCATGATCAGGAATACTGGCATTAAGGACTACATCTATTTGTAATGGCGCTAGCTCTACAAAGTCTTTGGGAGCAGTGGTTATGTAGTAATGAGTGTAATCTTGGCTAGTGGCTGCATTAGTCACAGCACCCCGTTCTTCAATTCGACGTTCAAACTCACCACTAGCTAATCGGTCAGTGCCTTTAAAAACCATATGCTCTAAAAAGTGAGCCATGCCATTAATCCTATGAGATTCTACCGCCGAGCCTACTTTGATCCACAAGCTGAGATTTACAGCTTCTACTGGCATTTGCTCTGCGACTATGGTTAAACCGTTAGGTAATTGGTGGAGTGTGGGGGCGTTTATCCGAGGGAATTTTGCCAGAGTTGAGGTCATGGGTGGTAGGGGAGTCACGGCTTTTTACTCTTTCATCTTATCCACTAATTTTCATCTGTATCTTGAGGAGACTGTTTAGGTTGTGAATGTCACCCGGCTTTTTTTTCCCAGATGAAGTAAAATTATGAGTAGTAATATTAAGAATTATAAAGATAAATATCAATGACCAATATTTCTAGTCACAAAACTAAATCCCGCGTTGCTGTTATTGGTGCAGGTATCGGTGGACTGACTGCGGCGGCTTTATTGGCCCATAGGGGTTACAGTGTTTTAGTTCTCGACCAAGCCTTAGTTCCGGGGGGTTGTGCTTCCACATTTAAACGTCAAGGATTTACCTTCGATGTGGGGGCGACTCAGGTTGCTGGGTTAGAACCGGGGGGAATTCATCACCGCATATTCTCGGAATTAGCTATAGACTTACCAGATGCGACACCCTGTGATCCTGCTTGTGCTGTGTATTTACCTGGAGAAAGTACACCAATTAATGTTTGGCGTGACCCCCAAAAATGGCGAGAGGAACGCCAAAGACAGTTTCCTGGTAGCGAACCTTTTTGGCAGATGATGTCTGTGTTATTTGAGGCTAGTTGGCAATTTCAAGGGCGTGACCCAGTATTACCACCGCGTAATTTGTGGGATTTATGGCAACTAGCTCAGGCGGTGCGCCCAAGTACATTGATTACAGTACCCTATACGTTATTTACTGTGGGCGATGCTCTAAGGTTTTACGGACTGGGTAAGGACCAGCGTCTGAGGACGTTTTTAGATTTGCAATTAAAACTGTATTCCCAGGTTAGTGCGGAGGAGACAGCTTTACTCTATGCTGCAACGGCGTTGAGTGTCTCTCAATTACCCCAAGGATTATTCCATCTCCAGGGTAGTATGCAGGTACTCAGCGATCGCCTGGTGACATCCTTGGAACGAGATGGTGGTAAGTTATTAATGCGCCATACTGTGGAAAAAATTCAGGTAGAAAATGATCAAGCCCATGCTGTAGTTATTAGAAACCAGAAAACAGGTGAAGTCTGGACCGAAGTAGTAGATCATGTAGTTGCTAACGTCACCGTGCAGAATTTACTGCAACTATTGGGAGAAAAAGCCCCTGCTGGTTATCAAAACCGTGTGGAAAAATTACCCCCAGCTTCGGGAGCCTTTGTGGTTTATTTAGGGGTAGATATAAGTGCTATTCCCCCCGGTTGTCCCCCCCATTTACAATTTTTGTATGATGTTAACGGCCCGGTTGGTGAAAATAATTCTTTGTTTGTTTCCGTGAGTCATCCCGGAGATGGACGCGCTCCCGAAGGTAAAGCCACAATTATCGCTTCATCATTTGTCGATCCTACACCCTGGTGGCAAGGTGAGAATTATCAACAGTTAAAGCAACAGTATACAGAAGATGCGATCGCTCGTCTTGGCCAATACTTCTACCTCAAACCAGAAACCATTATTCATGTAGAAGCTGCTACACCCCGCACCTTTGCCCATTACACAGGGCGCGATCGGGGTATAGTTGGTGGTATTGGTCAAAGAATACCCACCTTTGGCCCTTTTGGATTTGCCAATCGTACACCCATCCAGAATTTATGGTTAGTAGGTGACTCAACTCATCCAGGAGAAGGTACAGCTGGGGTCAGTTACTCAGCGCTGACAGTAGTTAGACAAATTCAGGCGAAATTTTAGAATTAACAGATTTCTAGTTAGAAGTTAACATTACGTATCTGTGTTCATCTGTGGTTGAATTGCAAAAACCAACATATCTAATTCCAGTCCCTGATCATAGTCTTGTCATTTTTAGGTATTTTGCATCCAACTTTTCCATTACAAGTGTTAGGTTTAAGCTGTTTA
Source organism: Anabaena sp. CS-542/02 (assembly GCF_028331085.1). Classification (NCBI taxonomy): domain Bacteria; kingdom Bacillati; phylum Cyanobacteriota; class Cyanophyceae; order Nostocales; family Nostocaceae; genus Anabaena; species Anabaena sp. CS-542/02. Next base: position 9,365 of record NZ_JAQMTM010000019.1, on the reverse strand, counting down.
AGATGCTGGACTTAATTGGTCGCTTTTCATCCCAAAAAATCAGAGATGAATAAAACTTGATTACCGATGGAGAATTCAACATATCAAAGGTCTTGTGTGCAGTCTCCTCATTCTCAAAACTCAGGAAGTAAACAGTATCATCAAAAACGACAGGCTTACTAACTATATGGCTAATTAACCGAAATTCTAACCTCTTATAAAGACCACAAATTGCAATTTTCCAAGGTTCAAAAGTATACGCACCAACACCAAAAATAGAAAACTTGGGATTACTTTTGTATATTTTACTCTTGCGGTTATCTAAATAACTTGCATGAGACTCTAAATAACTCCAGGTTTTAGGAGCTAAATGTTTTATAGACTCAGTTGATTCACCAACAAATTTCTGAGTCACTAGGAGATATCGATCAGTATTTTTTATACGATTTTGAGCCACATCCGAACCTTTAATTAAAGGAAACACATAAGTTTCTTCAATATCAACAGTTTCTCCTAGTCCATTTACAAAAATATTATTATTTTTACGCAACTCCATGACATTCGAGCAATCATGTTTAATCCCAGAACGCCATTTCTTTTGATGATTGACATCATATAGTTGACTGAATTTTTCAAAAGAAACTATATCTCTTATGAGGAGATTATGGCGATAACCTATTGTATAATATTCTGAGCTTCTCAAACTACTAAATACATTACAGCAGTAGTTTTTAGAGGTTGAATCAAATTTACAGAAGAATAGACAGGCGTCCACAGATGCATCAAAATACTTTTTTGTATCTATGCTATAACTTGCACAGTCAGCCAAATTAAGATTATTAGAATAAAGGTAGCCCAATAACTTTCTGGAAACGGAAGTTTTGCAAAGCATTGCTAGGTAAGCATTACGCCCTTGTAGCCATTGTATAGACTGAATTAGCATCCATTCGGAAATATCAAAGTTACTCTTACCAGTTATAGCGTCCAAGCCTCTGTGATTTTGAAAATTACTTTTTTTGGGTAGGTTTGTGCCACCAATTCCTCCTTGTTGCGAACTAGTCACCCAGAGAAAATTACCAAGCACGAGAATTTGTCCATGCAATTGATTTACATATGATAACCAATTAAACTCAAAGAAGTTGGCATTTTTAAGCTCAATCCTGTTATCTTCTAAAAATAGTTTTTCCGTGTGTGCATTCTGTAAATAATCTGAGTTTATCTCTACTCCAATAATCTTTTTAGTTGATGGAAATAAACGTGCAGCAGTCTTAATAAAATTACCAACTCCGCAAGTGGGATCAATAATCACATCTGGATTAACACCAATTTCTATCAACTGCTGACATACTTCTTGAGCGAGTTCCACCGGGGTTTGGAAATCTCCATATTCTATTTTTGTCTGATCACCAGTCTGAATCATTGGTTAGCCCTGTAAACAGCAACTATGCCTTTTTCTTGTCCAGCACGCTCAATAACTCATCCTAATTGTAGTCGCCATTGCAAGGCATTAGAAATAGTTAAAAATCCTTGCAAGGGAGGGTTAAGCAGGATTTCGTCTGCGATGTTAGATGCTTCAATTTCATCAACAGGCAAATTTCTATCATACATAAAAGCAATCAAGTCATCTTTGTTACCTTGATTTTCCAAGATGCTCCGAATTCCACGAGTCATCTGAAAATCTGCCGTTCTTTCTGTACTGGCGTAAATTGTGTGCTGAATATTTAAATTTGCAGTCTGATTTGTACTTTTGTCTGTCTTATCATAAACAAAGATGATTAGTCCATATCCCAGTCCAAAAATCTTTTGTCTTGCAGATTTATAAGGACACGATGACTGTGGTTGTTTAATGCTTGTGACTTTAATATCAACTAATAACTGGGGAAAGTCAATACCACTAGCTGAATTACCCTGAACAAAATCATACTTCTGTTTGAGATAGAGCTTAAATTTCTGCTCTAGATAATATGTTCCAATTGCTTTCCCATCAGTAACACCGTAAAGTAATGGTTCTGGGTGTCTAGACTCAGCGACTGAAAACACTGCAGCTTCAGTACATAGGGTTTCTATGGTCAAAATTTTCATGGTTGAAGCAAAAAACAATATTAATTACGGCATTTCTGGTCGATCCAGTAAATATCCTAATATCATAAATCTTCTGGGATTGCTATCCTGACAACCCCCCTACCTATTTTGACTGTTGTGCTACTGCAAAAAATCAGTACAAGTAATAAATTTTACCTATAAAATATAGGTTTGTCTTAGGGAAGACCAGGAATCATAGCTACTTTAATCACCTCACGGGCTTTCATCTGGTAAAACACCTGTTCTAAGTCCTGTAGCGATCGCTCTTGACTGATTAACAATTCAAAAGGTATTTTACCACTAGCTATGAGTGAAAGAGCTGCCCGCACATATTCAGGTGTATTATGAAATACCCCTTTTAAAGTCAGTTCACTATAATGTAACTTTTCTGTGTCAACTGTAATACTTGTGTCTCGGGGACAACCACCGAATAAATTTACAGTTGCACCAGGACGGGCGCAAGTGATGGCGGTTTCCCAGACACTAGGCACGCCTGTAGCTTCAATTACCACGTCAGCACCCCATCCCTGAGTAATTTCTTTCACTACACCGGGAATATCCGGGATGTGATGATAATTAAATGTGTGTGTTGCTCCCAGTTGTTGACCTATTTTCAGTCTGTGGTCATTACCTCCCCATAGGATAACTTGTGATGTCTGAGCTAATACAGCTACAAACATCAACCCAATCGCCCCATCTCCCAACACAACCACCCGGTCATGGGGTTGCACATGAGAACGAGCCACACCATGCAAGACACAGGCTAAAGGTTCGGTCATGGATGCTAAGGATAAAGGCAACCCATCTGGAACCCTTAACATATTATGTTGTACTATTGCCGCAGGAATTTTGAGATATTCGGCAAAAGTGCCGTTGTTCCATGTAATGTTGGGACACAAAGAATACTCCTGTCGTTGACAAAAGAAGCATTTCATGCATGGTGCGGAATTATTAGCGACAATGCGATCGCCAACTTGCCAATCTCTCACACCAGTACCCACAGCCACAATTTCCCCCGCAGCCTCATGACCAAACAAGGTGGGGAGTTGCAGCATTTTGGCATGGCCACCACGCAGCCAAACCTTTAAATCTGTGCCGCAGGTGGTTGCTACACCCACTTTAATCACCACTTCACCACTAGTAGGAGTGGGTTCAGCCACCTGTTCTAAGCGTAAATCTTCTTGACCGTAGAGTAATGCTGCTAACACAGCTTGGAACCTAATTAGTTATTTACACTTGATTTTATCAGATTGTGGCAGACACTGAGAAATTCTCCCTAGTCTCTGAGTGTAGTTTGAGGTACAGCCTCATGGTGAGTTTCACCGGGCGTACGAGCCACACGAGCTACAGTTAACATAGGTATCTCTTGGCGACAGGATTGGCAAAACCAATACAACTCATTATGACGGATATGACGCAGGAGGGAACCACCGCAACACGGACAGATGTTGGACATCATATTCATAGGATCCTTCTCAAGTAAAGTTGTTTAAAAGTTGGAAAAAAAATTTAATTAAAATCTGACCTGATCTGTATCTAAATAACTATTTTCAAAGGCCAACCAAGTTTAGCAATGGCGATCACCTGTTTAAGACCCTTTTCCAACAGAAAAGCGGCCTAAAAACGCTAGATAATAGGATTTTTATGGTTGGACTATGAAGGGATAATCCTGAGCTTCTATACCGTTATAAGTAGCGACATAGTTAAGTTTAATTGGCTGCTGGGCTTTGCTAATACTGACATAAGGTTGCTGGCGATAGTAGGTAAATACTTTTTGAGGATCTCGGATAATCAGGATTGTACAAGATGTGGAAAGTAAGATTTGATACCAAAGCGTAACTCTTTCCCTTTGGCGAACGAGTTGAGCGATCTTCATCAGTTGTTTTGGTTTACGTGGTGAAGAATTACTCAGAATAAGTATTTACATCAGCTTCTCAAAACAGAAAATTCGTACTTACTTTTTCTGATATAAATTGACCCCATTAACCTTTGGGAAGCCGATGTTAGTTAAGGTTATAATTAACCATTACCAAGAGAGTTTCCCAGATCGAGAATGGCTAATTAGCAGCCATACCTTTAGGATATACCTGAATTGAGACTGGTTGCATCTACCTTGGGGATCATGCCATAGTTAGTATTTTTTGTATTGGCAGTTACAGAATAATATTTCCTGTAGCTATTAATACGAAAAGTCTCAGATATTTGTAATTTTTATTAACCATAAGTTAACCAAAATAGATTAACTGGAGTCATGTAAAATAATTCCTGCCAAAACTAGTTAAAAATTAATATTTTTTTCCATAAGCAAATGAAAATAGCCACTTGGAATGTAAACTCAATTCGCACTCGCCTGGAACACGTGATATTTTGGTTAGGGGAAAATCCCATTGATGTCCTCTGTTTACAGGAAACAAAAGTTGTAGATGTGGACTTTCCGCGATCGCCTTTAGAAGAATTGGGCTATCATACTTATTTTTCGGGACAAAAAGCTTATAATGGTGTAGCGATGATTACTCGTCAACCACTTAGCAATATTAGCGCCGGTTTCACGCCAATTCTACCCAATATTGACCCACTATGGGATGTGCAGAAGCGCTTGATTACAGGAGTAATTGATGGTATTCGCATTGTAAATGTCTATGTCCCCAATGGTTCGTCCGTGGGCAGCGAAAAATACGAGTTTAAGCTACGCTGGCTGATGGTACTAAGGGAGTATTTACACACCCTTTTACTTTCACAACCTGCACTCTGTATGTGTGGTGACTTCAACATTGCCTTAGCTGCCGAAGACATTCATGAAAAAGCTAATACAGACAATCATATCATGGCATCCGAACCAGAGCGCCAGTCTTTACGAGATATCTTAGATTTGGGGTTTGCTGATGCCTTTCGTAAGTTTACCACCCAAGGGGGACACTATAGTTGGTGGGACTATCGCGCCGCAGCTTTTAGGCGCAATATGGGTTGGCGAATTGACCATCATTATCTCACCCCAATACTCTATGAACGCGCCAAAAGCTGCATCATTGACCCTACCCCCAGAAAATTGCCCCAACCTAGCGACCACACTCCTGTAATTGTCGAATTTTAGATTAGGGTTAGTAGGTAGTTACTGTTTTCTTAACTAATACTAACAAATACTCACATTTACCCAAAATTTCCTGTCATGTTTTCGCTTTGTGACAAAATTGCAGTAAAATTACTGTATGCTACTAGGATTCAAAACTCAACTCAAAGTTAACAAGCAACAACGACTACTACTGGCGCAACACCCAGGAGTAGCCAGACACGCTTGGAATCAAGGTTTAGCACTTTGTCAACAGGTATTATTACATAACAAACTTAATCCTCAAGACAAAATCAAATTTCCCACAGCTATAGATTTACATAAATGGTTAGTAGCAGCCATTAAATCTACCCTTCCTTGGTATTATCAAGTTTCTAAATGCGCCCCTCAATACGCATTAAGATATCTGTCAGATGCCTTTAAATCCTTCTTCAAAAAAAGTAAAGGCTTTCCTAAATTTAAGAAAAAAGGGAGACATGATTCTTTTACCTTAGATGGTGCAATAAAAATTGATTATAGAAAAATCAAAATACCCGTAATTGGTTGGCTAAAAACTTATGAAACTCTCCCGACTGAATATAAACCGAAATGTGTCACCATCAGTAAACAAGCTGATAAGTGGTTTATCTCGTGGGAACTGGAGGTAAACCCAAAGTCAACACCCAAAAATCAAGAGTTTGTAGGAGTTGACTTAGGCATAAATCATCTAGCAACATTATCAACAGGAGAAGTATTTGATGGAGCAAAAAGCTATAAAAAGTATGAATCTAAATTAGCAAGAATGCAATATTTGAACCGACATAAACTCAGAGGTTCAAATAATTATAGAAAAGCCCAAATCCCCATAGCAAGACTACACCAAAAAATAGCTAATATCAGAAAAGATAAATTACACAAAATCACAACCTATATCAGCAAAAACCACGCGGTGATAGGGATAGAAGATTTGAATGTATCTGGGATGTTAGCGAATGGGAAATTATCAAAAGCTATATCAGATATGGGCTTTTATGAATTTAGAAGGCAGTTGGAATATAAAACACAACTGTATGGCAGTAAGTTAGTAATTGTGGATAGATTTTATCCCAGTAGTAAGACTTGCTCAAGTTGTGGAGAAAAGAAATCATCTCTGTCATTATCTCAAAGAGTGTTTAAATGTGATAGTTGTGGCTTTGAGAGTGATAGAGATTTAAACGCTGCGATTAATTTAAAAAAAGAAGCGGTCAGATTGATCGTGTTAGCCTGTGGACTAGATAGTGCCGACACTGCTAGGCTGAAACAGGAAGAAAAAGTCAACTTTTGTTAGCATTAGTTAGCTTTTTTGTATCGGTGTAAATGGAATTCATCACCCAAAATCCTTATGTTTCTGGTAACTGGAGCAACGGGAGGAATTGGTCGCCGAGTAGTGCGACTCCTACGCTTACAAGAAAAGTCAGTGAGAGCATTTGTCCGCCTCACTTCGCGTTATAACGAGTTAGAACACCGAGGAGCAGAAATCTTCATCGGTGATTTGCGACAAGACCAGGATATTGCAAAAGCTTGTCGCGGTGTGGAGTACATTATCAGCGCCCACGGTTCTGATAGTGACTCCCTCTACTTGGATCATCGCGCCAACATTGAACTCATTGATCAGGCAAAAGCTAATGAAGTTAAGCACTTTGTGTTTATCTCAGTATTAGGAGCTGAAAGGGGATATGAAGATGCTCCCGTGTTCAAAGCCAAAAGAGCAGTAGAAAAATATTTAGAAGCTAGTGGCTTGAATTACACAATTTTACGCCCCTCTGGATTAGCATCGAATTTACTACCATTGGCAGAACAGTTTCGCGAAACAGGTTTTTATCTGCTCGTTGGTGATCCTAAAAACCGTAGTTCGGTTGTTAGTACTGATGATTTAGCCAGAATAGTAGTGGATTCAGTCAGAGTTGAGGGCGCATGCAACCAAATATTACCAGTGGGAGGTCCGGAGATTTTATTGCGTGAGGATATTCCCAGCATTTTTAGTCGCATCTTCAATAAGGAACCTTTAGTCATTCATTCTCCCCTATTCGTTGTTGATGGCTTACGGTCTACCCTGGGTTTATTTAATACCCAGGCACAACAAGCTCTAGGAACTTATCGCACATTGCTGGCCAATGAATTTTTCTGTCGAAAAGATGAAATAGCTAACTTAGAGAGGATTTTCAATTTTCACTTAGAAACTTTAGAGAATTTTCTGCGCCGCTATCTTGCAGTTTGAATTAGTGGGTGAATGGAGATAAGGAGGTAGGGAAGAATAAACTTCCCATTCCCCATTCCCCATTCCCCATTCCCCATTCCCCATTCCCCCATAATCTAAAATTTTATGAAATATTCCTTACTCGCAAATGCTGCTCAAGCGCGTCAAACAAAACAACAATTTGCTAAACCAGAAGACCAACTATCTTATGAAGTCGGTAAGGCTGTACAGGAATTGCCCCCACTATATACCAGGGTTTTGGCAGGAACACTGAGCTTAGTGGTATTTGGAGCGATCGCCTGGGCGAATTTCTCTCAAATAGATGAAGTGGCGATCGCACCGGGGGAATTAATCGCCTCTACACAGGTGCGACCAGTAACATCTTTAACTGGAGGCTCTATTGTCAAAGTCAAGGTACAAGAGGGCGATCACGTTATTAAAGATCAAGTTTTGATTCAACGTGACCCAGAATTGAAGCAAACAGATGTTAATCGCCTCACCCAATCGGCAAAATTAATCTCCCAAGACTTACAGCGCTTAGAAGCCGAACGCATTGGTACTACAGATACTGGGACAAAACTACAAGATGAACTTTTAGCATCCCGCCTTGCAGATTACCAAGCACGTCAAGCTGTGACCCAAGCAGAAGCCAATCGCCAACAAGCAATTATTGCACAGATACAAGAACGCTCTCTTCGCTTACAAGAAAACCTAGTCAACGCTCAAAGCAGCTTTGAAAATGCCCAAACTAATTTACTTAACGCCCAAAATGTCGTTATTTCAATAGAAAAAAATGTGGCGATCGCTCAAGAAAGAGAAGAAAATCTCCGGACTCTGATTGCTCCGGGTGCATTACCAAGAATTGACTACTTAGAGGCGCAAGAAAGATTAAATCGCGCCAATACAGACATGACCAGAGCAAAGGATGAAGTAATTAATGCCCAGAATAGATTAACTGAGATTAAAGACAGAATAGCATCCTTAAAAAGAGAGATTGCCGCCCAATCCCAAGAAATGCGTCAAGCAGAACAAGCCTATCAAGGAGTTCGCCAACAGTCCCAGCGTTTAGCCTCTGAGCGCCAAAGTGAAATTTTAACCCAAATCAAACAGCGCCAAGAAGAACTCAGCAATATCAACGGTCAACTTGAACAAGCAACAAAACAGCAAGCCGGGGAAACTATCAAAGCCCCAGTTACAGGTACAATCTACAAAGTTAAAGCCACCCCCGGCCCAGTACAGGCCGGTGAAGAGCTACTGTCAATCTTACCTACAGGCGAAGAAATATTATTAGAAGTTAAAGTTCGGAACCGTGATATTGGTTTTATTCGTCCAGGTATGACCGCAAAAGTGAAAATGGCAACTTTTCCCTTTCAGGAATTTGGCACCATCGATGGGACAGTTGTCCAAGTTAGTCCTAATGCAATTATCGATCAAGAACTGGGTTTAGTTTTCCCCACCAGAATACAGCTAACTCAACATTCTATAAATGTCCAGGGCGAAAAGGTGGCTTTTACTCCTGGAATGGTTGCTAATGGTGAAATTGTCACTCGTCAAAAGTCAGTTTTAACTTTTATTATTGAGCCTGTGACTCGCAGATTTAGTCAAGCATTCTCAGTCAGGTAAGCTGATCCGACGCCTCACAGAAGTTTTTCTTTCTAGTCACCCCTACCATGTACACACAAGTCGAAGTAAATTACAAAGGGTCTCGGGTGTACACCCCAGTGCAAAAACCTTTCATTTGACTGGGGTTTGTTATCAACGTTAGTCCCAAGGCTAGTAAAATTGACGATGATGCGTTGCATTAAGTGACAACACACCTTACACAACAGCATTTCCAGTATTTAATCATTTGTGTGTACACCTCCTAGCCCTGCTCCTGCCTTATAGCAACAGCCAAGGTAATTTAAGCATAAACTATAAGTAGTCCCTTTTCATGTGAAGCGATCGCTTGCTATAGGTATATGCCCAAGTCGTACAGTTACGACCTTCGTCAAAAGGTCATCCAAGCTATTGAACTCGATG
>NZ_JAQMTM010000018.1:0-15856 GCF_028331085.1 Anabaena sp. CS-542/02 | reverse complement strand
GAACAGGGAACAGGGAACAGGGAACAGGGAACAGGGAACAGGGAACAGGGAACAGGGAACACACCGGAAGAAACAAAATCAAGTCCCATTCCCTTGTGAAGGGAATGGGGAGGGTGGGGGGAAAACAATATTTGATACACTAATCATACCTTTTAAAACAACCTCTTAGGATAGGTGAGCATAAACACCTACAGATTATGTTCATCTGTGGTTCATCAACCCAATACATGATGCTGTTAATCGAGGCTATCCCGCAATTTTTTCAGGTCATAATCAACCATTAATTCTACCAGTTGTGTGAAACTATATTCAGGTTGCCAACCTAACTCAGTTTTAATTTTATCCACAGCACCAACTAACTGCACTGGTTCATCAGGACGGTAAAAAGCGGGGTCAACTGTCACATAATCTTGCCAATTGAGACCAACGCTGTTAAAAGCACATTCTACCAGTTCTCTCACAGAATGAGTTTCACCACTGGCAATAATATAATCTTCCGGCTGTTCTTGCTGCAACATCAACCACATGGCATAAACAGCATCTTTAGCGTAGCACCAATCACGACGGGCATCTAAATTACCTAATTTTAGTTCATGTGCCAAACCCAGTTTAATTTGGGCGACGGCGTGGGTAATTTTACGAAATACAAATTCTGTACCCCGTCGTGGTGATTCGTGAGTATAAGTAATACCACAACAGGCGTAAAGGTTATATTTTTGCCGATAGTTAACAGTCATCCAGTGGGCGTAAGCTTTGGCCACACCGTAGGGGTTACGGGGGCGAAAAGCGGTGCGTTCGGTTTGGGGTGACTCATCAGGTTGACCAAAAACTTCACTGCTAGAGGCTTGGTAAAATCTTACATCTGGTTTGCAGCGGCGAATAGATTCTAAGAGACGGGAAACACCCAGAGCTGTATATTCAGCCGTCAGGGCTGGTTGAGTCCAAGAAAGGGGGACGTAGCTTTGAGATGCAAGGTTGTAAATCTCATCCGGTTGTGAATCGGTAATTACATCCATTAAGGAAGATTGATCGAGGAGGTCACCGGAGACAATCTCTACATTATCTCCCAGGTGGCTAATACGTTCTAGGTTGCTGGTGCTGGAACGACGGACTAGTCCGAATACTTGATAACCTTTGGTTAAGAGAATTTCCGCCAGATAGGAACCATCTTGTCCAGTCAGTCCAGTGATGAGGGCTTTTTTGCTAGTCATTGTTAATATAGCATTTCCCATGCTCGTGAGGTACAATTTTTTTTAGTTTGAGGGAACAGGGAACAGGGAACAGGGAACAGGGAATAGGGAATAGGGAATAGGGAATAGGGAATAGGGAATTGGTGTGTACTTCATGAACATGAAAAAGGCTTTAAAGTAAATTATATGAGTTCAATTTGAGAATCATCACCAATCAAAAACCGTAAGGCTTTAGGACGACGAGGAGCAAGGGTTAATTGGGCGCGTTGTCCAATGACGCTATCAATGATACGCTGATTAATGCCGATAATTTTAGCACCTTCTAAAATTACGCTGTGTTCTAAATCAGTATCAATGAGCTTGGTGTGATCAGCAATGCTGCTATAGGGACCAATAAAGCAGTTTTCTAAATAGCAATTCTTACCAATCACTACTGGTCCACGAATTGTACAGTTAATAATTTGGGAATTACTCCCAATTTCTACTCGCCCAATAATCTGACTTTTGCTGTCAACTTCACCTAAATTAGATGCTTTTAAATAGGTATCGAGAATTAAACGGTTAGCTTCTAGTAAATCATCTTTTTTCCCAGTATCTAGCCACCAACTATCTAGTTTACAGGCTATGACTTGTTTTTTATGGCCAATTAAACATTGAATCGCATCGGTGATTTCTAATTCGCCTCTGTTTGATGGTTGGATGCGATTAATGGCTTCATGGATAATTGGGGAAAAGAAATAAACCCCGACTAATGCTAAATTGGATGGGGGAACTTTGGGTTTTTCGATTAGTTCTAATACTCGCCCTGTGTGGTCTACTTTAGCCACACCAAAAGCACTAGGGTTGACAACTTCCCGCAGTAGAATTAATGCTTCTGGTTGTTGTTGTGTAAATTTTTGTAGAAAGTAACTTAAGTCTCCTGGTTGAATCAGGTTGTCACCCAAGTACATGATAAAGGGTGAATCTGCTAAAAACGTACGGGCGACTTTGACCGCATGAGCTAAACCCGCTGGTTGGTCTTGTAAAATATAGGTGATGTTAGCGCCAAAACGTTGACCATCCCCGGTTTTATTTTTTACTTCTGTTCCGGTTTCCGGGCTGATAATAATACCAATATCAGTGATACCTGCGGCAACCATTTCTTCAATGCCATACCATAAAATGGGTTTGTTGGCAACGGGTACTAGTTGTTTTGCACCTGTATAAGTGAGTGGGCGTAGGCGTGTACCTTTACCGCCAGAGAGAATCAGTGCTTTCATAGTGATTTGGATTGAGAGCGCCAGTCTGTGAGCATTAGTCTGAGTCTTTGTCGCCAATGGGGCGGGTAAGTCCCTAAAACTTCTGATATTTTCCCACAAGCTAGGACAGGATAAGCTGGGCGACGGGCTAAGGTGGGATATTCGGCGGTGGTGATGGGGATGACTTTGGGTGGTGTAAGGGGAAAACCCAGTTGCTGGGCTTCTGCAAAAATCGCCACGGCGAAATCATACCAGCTAATCACGCCACTATTGGTATAGTGGTAAGTGCCGGCAATTTCTGGTGTCAACTGAGGTATGATGTGGGCGATCGCCTGCGCAATATCTCGCGCCCATGTGGGACTACCAATTTGGTCTGTAACTACACCAATTTCTGGGCGTTCTTTACCCAGTCGCAGCATGGTTTTGACAAAGTTACTTTTGCCAAAACTGCCATAAACCCAAGCTGTCCGCAAGATAATATGATGGCGGTGGGTTTGTTGAATTGCTATTTCCCCCGCTAGTTTGGTTTGACCGTAAATATTTACGGGGTTAGTGACATCATTTTCTTGGTATGGGCGAGTTTGTTGACCATCAAAGACATAATCTGTAGACAGGTGAATCAGGAAACAACCCAGTTTTTTGCTTTCTGCGGCGATAATTTCCGGCGCTGTTGCATTGATGGCTGTGGCTAATTCCGGTTCTGTTTCGGCTTTGTCTACAGCAGTGTAAGCTGCGGCGTTAATAATGATTTGGGGTTGGATATCTCTAATAATTTGCGCCAAGCTATCGGTTTGAGTTAAATCAATGTTGGGACGTGCTAGGGGAATAATTTTGTGATGGGGTGCAAGAATGTTTTCGATTTCTTGACCAACTTGACCTTTACTACCCAGTAGTAAGATTGATTTATTCATAGATTTCTGCTGTGCTAAATGCTTGACCTTTACTATCTTTATCTGATATAATTGGGTTAGCTTTGATAGGCCAGTCAATCCCTAAATCTGGATCATCCCAACTAATGGTGCGATCGCCTTCACGACAGTAATAATCTGTAGTTTTATATATAACTTCTGCGGTTGCTGACAGTACCAGAAAACCGTGAGCAAAGCCGGGTGGTATCCATAGTTGGCGTTTATTCTCGGCGCTGAGTTCATAACCTACCCATTTTCCGCAGGTGGGGGAAATTCTTCTAATATCTACAGCGACATCAAAGATGGTACCCACCACAGCGCGGACGAGTTTACCTTGGGGTTGAATAATTTGATAGTGCAGTCCCCGCAGGACGTTCTGGTGAGAACCAGAATGGTTATCTTGGACGAAGTTGACAGTAATACCTAATTTCTCACTAAATTTTTGCTGGTTATAGGATTCCAAGAAAAACCCGCGGGAGTCAGTGAATACTTGCGGTTCGATGAGGTGGACGTCAGGAATTTCAGTGGGTATTAGTTTCACGAGTGTTGATGCTGCTGGTATGAGCAAGAATAATTTAGCACATAATCTTGCTCCAAGTGTTTGCCTCAGCAAAACGGCTTAAATGTTTGACATTGGTAGTTGCAATTACAATGTAGCGACCAGGAAATTCTTGTTTAAGTTCTTGCCAGTGGCTACAGATAATAATGTCAATATCAAGGCTTTTATTATCTGCTGTTGGAATACCTTGACGACGCGCAGATGCCCAGAGAGAGGAGGCTTGTATTAATAATGAAGAAGAAACAGGTAAAAAATCAATTATTTCTCTGAGGACATTTAAATTTTCTAAACTCTGAAGATGAGGCTTTTTCTGAGTTTCCAGAATTAGGCTTCTTCTAACTTCATAATCACATAAATCTGAAGAACATATATAAACACCCTGAGAGAGCAAGCGGTATAACCATTGCTCACAATCGCTTGCTTCACCAATTTTGCTGGGATTTACAAGTATTCCTAGTACACCAGAGTCAATAAAAACAATCATGATTGTAAATATAACTTTTGTCCTGGAGACCTTTGTTCATCAATGATTTGCTTAAATTCTTCAAAAAATTCTTCTCGTTCTCTGGCTTCTTCTTCAGACATATTTTGATGTTGTTTTATGCGTTTAGCCAAAAGTGCGATCGCTTTTTGGTTTTTCTGTATTTGCTGCTCTTTATCCCATACTGATTGACTAAAGTTTGCTGTTTTACCTTGATCTAATTCCAAAATTTTTTTCAAACTTTGAACATCTGATACTTCTAAGTTAATAGGATTAGGATATCCTTCTAAAATTAGTTGATAAGTACTATTGCCATTTGGAAGGAGAGCAATAAAACGAGCTATATCTAGTATTTTGCCGCTTGGTAGTTCCACTGTTATGTTCATGAACAATATTTTATAGTAGTTACATATATATTTTACTGATTTGATTGCTAAAATTTTGTAAGTCAAACCAAAGAAAAAATTAGTACAAAATTTGACGTAGAAGTAAGAAATAAATGTCTAGACTTGTCTAGGATTTATATAGCAGCAAGCCCCCTTACATCTGGTTATCGACACCAATATCGTTTTAGAAGGCTTAACCAAACAGGGGGGCGCATCAGGGCTGATCATCGAAGCTTGGTTAGCAGAATTATTTATCGTTCATATTTCCACGGCGATCGCCTATGAGTACCAAGATGTTTTGACCCGCAAACTATCCCCCATCCGTTGGCAAAACCTACAACCCGTCCTTGGTAGGTTACTCACCCTCACCGAATTTACCGAAATCTACTTTACGTGGCGACCTACCTCCCCTGATCCTGGTGATGATCTGATTATCGACTGTGCCATGAACGCTAATGCGGCGATCGTCACCTCAAACCTCAAAGATTTTCAACGGGCAAAACAGTTCCTAGGTTTAACTGTTCTGTCCCCCGTCGAACTCATTCTGAAACTGACAGGAGATCAATAAAATGAGCCGTCTCACCCTACGCTTACCCGAAAGCCTCCATCAACAACTCAGTTATCAAGCCTCCCAAGAGGGCGTATCCCTAAATCAATACATCGTCTATGCCCTAACACGACAAGTTTCCCAAAATTATGTCGTTGAACCCGTTTCCGCTCAGACCGTTGAACAGCAGAGTATTTCATTCCAAAAACTGCTCAATGATTTGGGTCAGGCGACCCCCGAAGAGGTAAAACTCTCACTAGACACAAGGGAAGTGGTAGAACCAGAAAATGAACTAAGCGCCGATATTATCTCTAAACTCCGACAGAAGATAGCGAGCAAAGCCTAGATTTTGAGCACAGAATTTTTGGCTGACAACTATCCCACAGGCGATCGCTACTCTTATGACTTTAATTCTTGGGAGATTGATCAAATAATACTCCTATAAGCCTTTAATGTTTGTTTTGCTGTTATTTCCCAGGAAAATAATTTGGCTCTGTCTCTACCTTTATTAATTAATTGTTGGCGTAAATCAGAATTACTAATTACTTCTAAAATCCCTGTAGCTAATTGCATGGGGTCATTGGGGTCAATGAATATAGCTGCATCTCCCGCAACTTCTGGGAGGGAGGAAGTGTTAGCAGTGACCACAGGTGCGCCTAATGTCATTGCTTCTAAGACAGGTAAACCGAATCCTTCATAATGGGATGGATAAACAAATACATCAGCTTGGGAGTAAAATAATCCTACTAATTGGTTATTGAGGTATTCTAAATGGTGAATTTTGTTTTGCCAAGGTGAATTTTCAATCGCTGCAAATATTGGCTTGTAGTTCCATCCTTTTTTACCTATTAAGACTAATTGATGAGGAATTTTATATTTTTGGTTTAATAAATTAAATGCAGTAATGATATTCTCAATGTTTTTTCTGGGTTCTATGGTGCTGACAAACAGAATATAAGGTTGAGAAAAATCATATTTAATTTTTGTTTCTAATTCTTGAATATTTTCTGGTTCTAAGAAGGATGGATGATAGCGACTAGCTAAGGGAGTTACATAAATTTTTTCTGGTGCTACCTGCAAATATTCGATAATATCTTGTTTAGAGCTTTCGGAAATTGTTAATACTAAATCTGTCCACTGTAAACAGCGCCGCACTCTTTCTGTATATGTTTTGACAACTGAATCTACATACTGAGGATATTTGATAAATGTCAAATCATATATATTCATTACCTTGAGGCTATTTTGACAAGGATAGACGGAGTAATTAGTACCGTGTAAGATATCTGGAGAGTCAAAATATTTTTCCCAGTAAGATAAACCTGGTTTAAACCCTGAAGCTAAGAGTAAATTTGATAGTCTTACAGGTAAGGGGAATACATGACCATGGGGGTAATGTTTCAAAGCATCAGGAAGGCGCAAATCACCCCGTAACCAATTTTTTAAACCTGGTTGATAAACTAATCCTAACTCAAAATTATCTGCTGTTTGTATTGCACTCAGAGCAGATATTAAATTAGCTACATAAAACCCAATCCCACTCGGTTGGGGTTCTACTGGGGTAGCATCAATGAGGATTTTCACCATGAAAATTATCAAATTTTATCTTAATCGGTCATTTTTGCCAAACTACTAAAATCACTCCAGCGATAATAGAACTCAAACCTATTAGACGAGTGAGAGGAATTGTTTCTTTAAAAATCAAGTAACCCAACAACACTGAAAACACATACACTAATGCTATGGAAGGGCCAGCAACACTTAAATTCACTCTGGTTAATAAGAGTATGTAAGCTACAGCACCTAAACCATAACAGGTCAACCCGATTAGCAGTTCCGGGATGGTAATGATACTGAAAATATGGCTAATGGTATTGTTTAGATTGACTTTGCCTAATTTAAGTGCGCCAGCTTTTAAGAAAAACTGACCAGCTACACTTGTTAAAACTGATATTAATAATAAACTAAATTCTTGTGGGGTCAAGGCAATCTCCTAATTATTTGGGCTTGATCACATCTACATTTATCACATAAAGTGACTTGTCATTAATTTTAGGGAACTCGCTCACACCTTCTGCTATTAAGTCAAAATTTAGTTTATACTTTCCTGGCTCTGGAGGAAAATTAATTGACCCAATGGCGTTGACCAACTCATTGGTTCTGGGATTTCCAGAAACAAACATTCTCACCTCACTAATTAGATTATTTTTTTCATTTAGGAAACGTCCCCTTATCCGTGTTTCTCCTATTACTACAGCAGACTTATAACCAACCCATCTGGATACACCTGTATTTTTAAGATTAGCTTTAAATACTTGCACATAACCAGGTGGGACTGATATTAGTGACTGTATGGGCTGATCCTGGTCATCTGTAATTTTTTGAATCACCCCATCAAGACCCTGTATATAAGTTGCATTGTCAAAGTTTGGCTTAATAATTTGATTTAAGGATGCTCTCATATTTCTTTCTATTTGACTATCTTTTATATCCCAAAGTCTATGATGGTACAAATCTACATTCAAAGGAATAGCATTCCATAAAACACCTGGATTATAAGCAAAAGCTCCTGCAAGTTGAACCAAGGTGGAAAATAAACCCAAAGTTATAAATATAAATAACTTCAAGCTGATAATTTTATAATTGGGTAATACTTTCGGAAATATATTAACAAGATAATAGCTAATTAAATAACAAAAAATAGGTAAAATATCAGTCATAAATCTAGGTCCGTAGCTATGACCAGCCCACCAAAAACGATACAAAAAATAACTGAAAAGTAATATAAATCCAGCGACTGACATACATCCTATCAAGTCATCCTGATCATACTTGCGTTGACAAATTTGATAGGCTCCCAATAATGAATAGACAAGGATAGGAGAGAAGATTAACAGTCCCCTCCCAGGACTAATTAGGGTTCCTAGTGATGACTCGATGAAATTATTCAAGCTATAAGGTGATTCTGAAAAAAGATGTGAACTTGAGTAACCACCAACGAGATTATTAAAGTAGTATAGGTTCCATACAATAGAGGGAACTGCTGTAATTAAGCCGGAAAATAGGAAAATAGCTTGCCGCCGATAGGTAAACACTGAGTATATAATCGCTCCTATGGTATATACTGCACTTGTAGGACGAATACCAGGAAGAAGTCCACAAGCTATACCTGCTAATATTAACCACTTATTCCGATGGTGTTTTTTGGCTCTATTAGCTTTTAGTAAACAAAATATAATACTTACAAGTGCTAAATTAGAGATTCCGTGCTGCCATAGCCCTTGAGAACTTGTCATCCATGTATTTGTAGCAAAGGCAAATATAAAGGTAGTTACTAAAGATAACCCTCGCTTAAACTTTAATCTCAGAGATAAATAGAAAATAGAGACTGTGAAAGCTGTAGTAATTGACGCTGCTAGTTTTTCAAAAAATAATCTATGGACTTCAAAACTTACAGATGTTAAATCTATAGGAACTGAGAGATATTCTGTCAGTTTTAAATATAGGTAAAAAATTACATACAGTGGAAAAGTTACAATGGCTGTTCCTATGGGATAGGCAGAAGTTAAATGTCCGTTGTTTGCTTCTGCAAAAAAGTAACAACTACCATAACTTACAGTACAAAGATAGCTTTGTTTGAAAGCATCTAAATGTAGGGTGTGGTTTTCTAAGAAATTAAAAGCTAACAAAGTATTAGGAGCTGTATCACCAGAACTTATGGTGGCTCCATTAGCAAGATAAACTAGGAGAGAAAAAACAAATAATAAAATTGTTTCTAGTACAGTAATCATGTTATAGTGATATTTTATTTTTAATAAGCTTTAAAATAAATTATATTTGAATATACAGTAAATTGCCCTAAATCCATCTTTCCAACCAATCTTCTTTCCTTCTTTGTAGGTACGACCATAATAAGAAATGCCGACTTCATAAATGCGACATCCCTTTTTTGCTACCTTGGCTGTAATTTCTGGTTCAAAACCAAATCTATTTTCTCTGATGCGTATAGATTGAATTATTTCCCGGCGGAAGGCTTTATAACAAGTTTCCATGTCTGTCAGGTTAATGTTAGTAAACATATTGGATAACATTGTTAAAAAACCATTACCAACCCTGTGCCAATAATAGACTACTCTATGAGGTCTACCACCTTGAAAGCGAGAACCGAAAACTACATCAGCTTTTCCTGATACAATCGGCTGAATCATTAAAGGATATTCTTGGGGATCGTATTCTAAATCAGCATCTTGAACAATGACAATATCTCCAGTGGCGGCGGCAAATCCTGTTCTTAAGGCTGCGCCTTTTCCCTGATTTTTATGGTGATAAATAACTTGATCTACTTCTGATTCTAATTGAGACTGTAATAATTGTCTGGTGCCATCTGTGGAATAGTCGTCAACAATAATGATTTCTAGGCTTTCCACAGGAGACGCTTTGACTGCTTCTATTACTTGGCCAATTGTGCCGAGTTCGTTATAACAGGGAATCACAACAGATAATTTCATAAATTTACTTGACTTAAAACTTTATTTAACAACTGTACAAAAATTGTTCATTCCTAACTGAAAGTATTGATGATGAAAGTTTTGAAATTTGGTCAGATTAACTAAAACCCTGTGTAGTTTCTGGCGGTTATAGTATCTTTTGTGATCTCGAATTTCCGCAGCACTGACAATTTTTAGCCGATAAGCTAAAAACTCCAGAACAGGTTGTGACCAAACTGATGGTACTGTTAAGATTAATTTCCCTCCTGGAATCAGCACTCGGTAAATTTCTTGTAATATCTCCCTCTCTTGCTCAATGTGTTCTAAAACTGCAAGCATGGTGACTACTTCAAAACTTGCATCTGCAAAGGGTAAATGGTTCTCAAACCTTAGTTGTTTGGTTTGAATATTACCCATTTGCAAGTCGTTGACTTTAAAGTCAACACCAAAACCTTGTTTGATATGGGGCGCAATAGCTTTTAGAAAAGTCGCTTTAGTGCCACAGCCTATATCCAAGAGTAGGGAGTTTTTGGGAATATGGGGTAGGACTCTCCAGAGTCTTAGTCGTCTTAATATTGGTTCTAAAAGTGCCTCGCTCATATTTGATTTGTTAAAAAGTGAAATAACCTCTCAACTACCGTCTTAAAATTGGGAAATGCTAATTTAGGATTATAGCAGAATAAAGAGTATAAAATTTTTGCTTATTCCAGTAGTTTTAAATATTTTTCTTCAATCTTAGTCCATATATAATTTCTTTCTACAAATAATTTTCCTTGCCTACCTAATTGATTTCTTACCGACTCGTTTATTGTTTCAATTGCGACTTGAAACTCCTCTGGATTAGTATACCAAACCCCACCATTAGACCGGCGACATTGCCCCACTAATACATCACATCTACCATTAACTAAGACAGGTTTACCTACTGCCCAAGCCTCTAACAAGACAATAGAAAGGCTCTCATAGGGTGAAGACATAACTAGCAAATCGCAAGCTGCTAAAGCATCCCACTTGATTTGTTCATCTACAAAACCCAATGAGATAATATCTGGATGTTGGGGAATTGGCATTGCGGCCTTACCTAACAAAACCAACTTTCTTAAACCTGATTCCTGGTTTCGCAATAGGGTGAAATAATCAAAAAGTTGGTCACATCCCTTAGATGGGTCTATTCTGCCAGCATACAGTAAAAAGGGTTCATGTAGATTGTGTTTGTGCCGAAATCCTTCTGCATTCAAGGTAAGAGGTGGGTTTACTGCTACCCCCGCAATCGGTCCGCTGAAACTGACATGGGGAAAACGAGTTACTAAAAAATCCCTTTCTTCTGGGGTGTTAAAAATAAAGCCCTGTGGTTTTTTAAAGAAATTTTCCCACATACTTAGGTAAATAGGCCATTCATCATGGGCGCAGGGAACTAAGTAGGCTTTCTCTGCCACTAATGGCAAAATTAAATAGGTAGTGGCATATAAATAAGTAAAGAAAATAAAGGCATCATATTCATTTTTGTGTTTTTGAACGTAAGTAATTAAGTCGGGAGACACTGGCCCTTGGGCTTGCATCCAGGTTTCTTGCTCCTCCAGGGTAGCTGTTAACAAATGATGAGAAATCTCTGCAGACAAATAATTAAATTTTTCGATGTCTCTGGTGGGAGATACCTGGAAGCGTCGCACGGTCACACCGGATATGTTACTAACTCCCGGTGGATAGTAATTTTGCCATTGAATATAGTCTAATGCACAGGTGGTTAGTATTTCTGTTTCCCAGTAATGAGACATTCTCTGGGCTATTTGAAGACAGAGAGTTTCTGAACCGCCATTTACCTCTAATCCACACCTTTGCACCACAAAAGCAACTCGCATGATCACTCTAGCTCCTCAGATGGATAACTTCTATATAAAAATGCTGGTTTTTTATTTCGTGCTGGGTGGGTATTTAAAGCTCGCACAAAAATGTACTGTCCTAAGTCTAGTTCTCTTGGTTTTAACAGGGGTTCTAAATTGGCAATTGGGTGGTAATTATTTGCTTCGTTACTATGGACATCAGCAGTAAACATACTGTCTATACTAAAACCAACATGCTGTAGAAGTAAATATATTTCATGTTTATTGTACTCACGGTTATGTCTACCATAAGGACCATAACCGGAATAAGGATCATATATATTAGCTCCAGCCATCATTCTAGCCACATTTTCTAACCTACTAACATTAGGTGTGGTGAGAATTAATGCACCATTTGGTTTTAATATTCTCTTGATTTCCTTTAATACTCCTACTGGATTCATTAACAAATGCTCTAGGATTTCACAGAATAAAATTACATCAAACTGTTGATCATTAAACGGAAATATATCACTTTCTATGTTAAAGTGATGAAAGGATAGATTAATTGATAAATATTCATCAGATTTCAAATTTTTATATCTAACTTCTTGGGAGCAATTATTAGGATAATTATCACCAAAGTAGTTAGCTAAAGTTAATTTTAAATCAGTGAAATTTTGCAGTAATATGGTTGTAAAGTATGGGTTAGCTCCTAATTCCAAACAATCGCCGGATAAACCTCGCGTCATTCCGTATGTATAGACAAATCTGCGGAAATCTTGTCGGCAATAATTCGCCATTTCTATAGGTGGGGCATCTGAGACTAAAACAGTTGCTAAAAAATTAAATAACTGCTGTTCAGACACACCTTCTGGTAATGGTAATTCTGGGTTAAGAGGAAAAATTTGTTCAGGTTTTGCAATATTGAGATGATGTTTAATCTTTTTGCCAATTGTGTTAAAACTATTGATAAAATTCATAATAAATATCCCTCTTCCATTTTCAGAGCCATTTCACTTATTTTTTGATGGACATTATCCAAGGAAAAATCATTTATACGCCGGCGTTGAGCATTGATTACTTTTGCTCTTAAACCCTGATCGCCCACCAGAATCTTAGCAAGAGCCGCCACTGCAATTAAGTCCTCCTTACTGGTGAAAAGTATACCCCCCTCTCCCAAGGTTTCTGGTACAGCAGTGCTGGCGTAAGCCAAAATGGGAAGATCAAACCACATAGCCTCAATTAAGGGTACACAAAAACCTTCATGTTCACTCATAGACCAAAACAGGTGGGCTGTGCGATAAAATGCCAATAGTTGAGCATCATTGACTTGACCTGGAAGCATGACAAACTCTGTCAGCCTGAGCTTGTCTATGGTGTTGAGTAAATGTCGGTAGTATGGATCGTTGGGGTCTCCTTGTCCTACTAAAATGAGTCTGGCCTGTGGATCCATGGTCAGGTAATGGTCAAAGGCTGTTAGTAAATCATCTTGACATTTATTGGGGGCTAAACGACCCACAAATAATAAATTTGTTTTACCATCTTGCAGGTGTTCCATTAATTCCACATCCGCAGCCATATCCCATTTACTGGGGTCTACTGCTATGGGTAATACACCGGGGTTACTAAAACCAGATGCTACAAGTTCCCCAGCATTATAAGCAGAAACCCCTAAGGAAAGGGGAAAATACTCAGCTAGTTGTGGGAGTTCTCCACGACCTTTGCTCAGAATCTGGGCAAAGTCTGGTCGATAAGGTAAAAAAAACTCAGCGGGGGTGATATTGTGATAAATCAAACATTTGACATTCCGGTGAGCGATCGCATAATCTGTCAGTTCGGTACCGATAGAATGATGATAGATTAAACCTGCTGTTTGACTCATAACATGGGGTTGAAATACTTTAGCTTCCTGAGCAACTCGGTCATCTAAATATTTGACAAAAATATTTGATTTATAGCCGCACTTACGTAAATAATCTCTAATTGCTAAAGCATGATTAGAAATAGCATCACCATAGGCTAAATTAGGTAGTAGTTGGTGGATTTCTTTCAGCTTTCCTGAACTGAGGTTATTGATCAGCGGTGGGGATTGTGGAGATAAACCCAATACCAATTCATAACGTTCTATGACCCGATCCCAAACAGCATTTTCTTGGGCATATTTTTGACCATTGATGCCGTATCTTGTGATTGTGTCCTTGTCTAATTGGTCAAATTCAGCAAATAATTCTGACCATTCTATTTCTGTTGCTGCTAGCAAACCACCTTTAGCAGATTTTACTGCCATTGCAGTAGCCAAGCAACTACTATGAGCCGCTACGGGCTTACCATAGAACCAAGCCTCCATAATCACCCGGGAATAACTTTCGTTTTGGCTCGGTTGAAATAAAGCTAAACAATTAGCTAATAATGTCGCTTTTTGATTTTCTGTGACTAGACCTAAATCTATTAATCCTTCCATGGGCTTGAGAAAAGATCGATTACCAGGGCCGACAATAACTAATTTCAAATGAGAATCTAAATGCTTTTGCTTAAAATCACTATAAGCCCTAACTAATAAATCAGTATTTTTGGTTACATCTGTGCGACCTAAACACAGAATATATTTTTCTGGTTGTGGGGAAAAATTTTTAATTTCAATAGTTGGTGTATTATCATGAGGTTCTAATTCTATGCCAGCACCTGCAACTATACTTTTGGGGATAATTCCCGGACCATATAACTGTTTGGCTAATTCTGCTTCACCTTCACTAATAAATAACAACCCTTTCGCAGCGTGAAAAATTTCAGCCACCTGTGGTAAATAGGCATAAACTTCATCATGTAAACAAGGCTGAAGAAATGCTCGACTAGACACCAGGGGTAAACCATTTAAAATTACACCATAAAGATAGGGAATAAATATAAATGCTTGATAGTTATTTTGATGTTTGTTTAAAAAATTTAGTAATGCAGTGGAATTAATATTTTCCTGAGCAAAGACATCTGCATCCTCTAAAACAACTGGACTAACTCCTGTTCTTAAATGGGAAGATGGTAAACTTAACATCGCCGAGTTAACTACATCAAATCTAGTGCTATTTCTAGAATTAACAGGAAAGCGTCTAATTTTTATGCCTAGTTCTTGAGTTAACCCTGGTCTGAGATGATTTACAGACCAATCATCTGCAAAAGATTGACAACAGGTTGTCAAAACCTCGATTTCATGTCCTCGCTGCGCTAAACGGGTTGCAATTTGCCAAGCTTGTTGTTCTGCTCCTCCTTTTAACTCCTTACCAAACCAAGGTGTAACTATTGCTATTGAGATCATAATTTATAACCTACAATTGCATAATCTTGGCAACCATAAAAGTAATCATTAAAGCGTTGGGCTAAATCTTCACCTGCAACTTGTTGATTCTCTGGATATGGATGTAATTTCATCACTTGGATATTACATAAACCAGATATTTCAGCGATAAACTGAATTGTGGCGCTAGGTAATGGATGGTGATGGGTGGGATCTAAATAAAAATTATTGCTACCTACTAAAACATTCTCAGGATTGGGGGTTTCAAAAATTACTAACCCCTGGGGTTTCAGCACCCTGACTGTTTCTGCAAATAACCGCATCAATAGTTTAAAGGGTAAATGCTCAATAATATGAAATCCTGTGACAGCACCCAAACTGTTTTCCGGTAAAGTTTGTAAATAATCGATGACATCTGCGGCCATAACATCCAAAGCTCTGGCTTGACATTGCTCTATCATCACTCTATTGATATCTATACCTTTAGATATATATCCAGAGTCCCTGAGTAATTCTAACCATTCACCCCGCCCACAGCCTATATCTAAAATAGGTGCGTCTGGTGTGCCAATATTAGCTTGCGCAATCAGAGGTAAATATACTTTTAATCTATTTAATATATCTTCACGGCTACCCCGGAAATAATCTTCAAAAGCCACATAGAAAGCATCTAACAAATGTTCATCTTCATTGACAAAGGTTTGTAGCTGTTCTTGATCAAAAGGTGCGGGTAATCGTCGCCGTGCTTCCTCTAAAAATAATCCTATTAACCGCTTCTGCTGCATGAGGTCATTTTTGACATAGCTGTCATTTCTGATATAATTCTCATGGGTGGTTTGTAGTTGGGTATCTACTGTCTGTAGGCGCTCATGGGTGGTTTGTAGTTGGGTATCTACTGTCTGTAGGCGCTCATGGGTGGTTTGTAGTTGGGTATCTACTGTCTGTAGG
>NZ_JAQMTM010000017.1:0-24020 GCF_028331085.1 Anabaena sp. CS-542/02 | reverse complement strand
CTATCAAACTGTGGGATGTGAGGACAGGTAAGCTGTCTCACACCCTCACTGGACATTCTGACTGGGTGAGGTCTGTAGGATTTAGCCCGGATGGTCAAACCCTAGCTAGTGGGAGTTATGACAAGACTATCAAAATTTGGCCGTTAAGGTAATATTAACATCTCCAAAAAATAAATATGCGTTGTCAAACATTGTTGCGCGCAGATATCTATTACATTTTTAGGAGGAGCAACATTTCTTAAGTTAAACACCTTATGCTGAATATTCCTCAACTACTGGCGACTGAATTAAACCTCAAACCTGAACAAATCGAAAACGCCTTGGAACTGTTAGCAGAAGGTGCGACGGTTCCTTTTATCGCACGTTACCGCAAGGAGCGCACTGGGGAAATGAACGAGGTACAACTGCGAGATTTGTTTGAGCGCTATGCTTATTTAACAGAGTTAGCAGAACGCAAGGGGGTAATTCTCAATGCGATCGCCCAACAAGGTAAACTCACAGAAGAACTCAAAGCCAAAATTACATCCTGCTTACAAAAAACCGAATTAGAGGATTTATACCTACCCTATCGACCAAAAAGGCGCACCCGTGCTACCATTGCCAGGGAAAGGGGTTTAGAACCTTTAGCCCAGTTGATTAAATCTCTCAATGTCCCTCAAAGTCCCACAGCATCACTAGAAACAGCAGCAATGCAGTATGTTTCTCAGACTCAGGAAGTAAACACACCACAGGAAGCACTCAAGGGCGGGGCTGACATTTTAGCGGAAGAGGTGGCAGAAAAAGCCGAATTAAGGGCATATCTGCGTGATTATTTTCTGGAGAAAGGGGTATTTATCTCTCAGATCAAGAAAGATTATCCCGAAGGTACAACCAAGTTTGAGATGTACCGCAACTATCAGATGGGGGTAAAAAATATTGCCCCCCATAACCTCCTGGCTTTGTGTCGCGGTGAAGCGGAGGGAATCTTAAATTATGAAATTGCTTTTGATGAAGATATTGTACTCAACTATCTAGAAGCAAGGGAAATTAAAACCAAAAATCCCACAATTCGGGAATTTTATCAAGCCATGGTCAAAGACGCATTTAATCGGCTGATGAAAACCTCCATTATGGGTGAGGTGATTTCCCAGAAAAAAACCTACGCAAATATAGAATCAATTCAAACCTTTGAAGCCAACCTGCGAGAGTTACTGTTATCAGCACCCGCGGGAATGAAACCCACACTGGCGATTGACCCAGGTTTTAGAACCGGGTGTAAAGTTGTGGTACTTGACGAAACAGGAAAATTTTTAGCCTATCAGGCGGTGTTTCCTCACCAAGGGTCAGCACAACGGGATAAAGCTGTACAAACTCTCAAAAATTTAATTACACAATATCAAATCAGGTTAATTGCGATCGGTAACGGTACAGCTTCCCGGGAAACCGATGAGTTTGTGAACCAGGTCTTACAAGATATAGACCCCAAACCCATTAAAGTTATCGTCAATGAATCGGGAGCATCAATATATTCTGCCAGTAAAGTGGCATTAGAAGAGTTTCCTGATTTAGATATTACCGTGCGCGGTGCTATTAGTATTGGTCGCCGATTACAGGACCCCCTGGCGGAACTGGTGAAAATTGACCCTAAATCTATCGGTGTGGGACAATATCAACATGATGTTGATCAAAAGTTGCTGAAAAAGAAACTTGATGAAACTGTGGAAAGTTGCGTTAATTATGTGGGGGTAGACTTAAACACCGCCTCTAAGGAACTGTTAACTTTTGTTTCGGGAATTACAGCCACAGTAGCCAATAACATCGTCACCTATCGCAACGAGCATGGAGCCTTTAAGAACCGCAGACAATTGTTAAAAGTGGCGAAGTTGGGACCCAAGGCTTTTGAACAAGCTGCGGGTTTTCTGCGGATTCGTGGCGGTGATAACCCTTTAGATAATACCGCAGTCCATCCCGAAAGTTATTCTGTGGTGCAGGCGATCGCCGCTGATTTGGATATATCCTTAAATCAGATTACAGAAATTGCAGCCAAGCTGAAAAAAACCAACCTCAAGAAATACGTCACCGACAGCATTGGGGAACCTACACTCAGGGATATAATCAGGGAACTAGAGAAACCAGGTAGAGACCCCCGCGCCGAATTTAAATACGCCACCTTTAGAGAAGGAATTACAGAAATTAGTCATTTACAGGTAGGGATGGAATTAGAAGGAATAGTTACCAATGTGGCTAACTTTGGCGCTTTTGTGGATATTGGCGTACATCAAGATGGTTTAGTGCATATTTCCCAACTAGCTGATAGATTTGTCGATGATATCCAGAAAGTTGTTAAAGTGGGACAAGTTGTGAAGGTGCGGGTATTGGAAGTTAACGAAAAGTTGCACCGTATTAGTTTATCGATGAAAGCTGTTAGAGAATCTCTCAAAAGTGATCATTAGTGTATTAACTATTGTTTGACCCCACCCTAACCCTCCCCTTATAAGGGGAGGGGACTGGATTTGATTGTTTTTTTGTTTGTTCCCCCTTCCCCATTCCTCATTCCCTGTTCCCTGTTCCCTGTTCCCTGTTCCCTGTTCCCTAAGATAAAAATTACCTGTTGAAAACTTATAAAACAACCCTACAAAGACACTCTCAACCCAATGGTAGAAACATAATCCCTCTTATTCAAGATGGAAAATATAAGTATTGATCTGAAAATAATACCAGGAATCGTTAAGAATCCATCTGTTATTTTTAGGTAAAAACAATGTGGGGAACACTTTTAACGGTCATAGCCACAGCCTTGAGCTTGTTAATTGTCGATTTAGTTGTACCGGGTGTAAATCTTGCTAATTTTCCAGCAGCTATGATTGCTGGTTTAGTCATTGGTTTGATCAACAGTTCCATTAAACCAGTCCTTTCTGCTTTATCTTTACCCCTTAACTTCCTCACCTTCGGAGCATTTTCCCTAGTAGTTAACGGTTTTTGTTTCTTGTTAGCTGCGGTGGTGGTTCCAGGGTTCGCAGTCCGGGGAGTTATCGCCTTTTTTCTGGGTCCGGTAATTTTATCTTTTGCTAATACCTTCATTAACAAGTATTTGGCTGAAAGATATCCTGTTTTAAGCAGTAGTGATGTTAATAGTCAAGGCGAATTACCCTCCAGATAAGCATCCTACACAATTTGCACAAAAACCTCATTAAATAAAATCGCCAAATCATGAAAATCGGTCGCTTACTTTTAGGCTTATTCCTTCCTCCTTTAGGTGTGTTTCTCACAGTTGGCGTTGGTCCAACTTTGTTAATTAACATTTTACTCACACTTTTAGGCTGGCTTCCCGGTAGCATCCATGCAGTTTGGGTAATTGCTAAACATCAAGAACTCAATGAACAAGGACGTAGTTATTAAATTAAAATGAGCGTCTCCATTTAAAGAGGGTGGTAATTAACCACCCTGATTTCTTGGCTGATGAATTTCTCTCAACATTTGTCAAGACTACTTACGACTTAGTTCCTCCTGTTTATTATCAGTAGGTGTCTCATCTTTAAAAATCTCAGCAGTAGATAGTAACAACTCCCGTAAAGTTTGTTTAATTTGACGCTCCTTTCTGGCCATAGCAGCGCCAGCTTCCCCTAGTTTATCTTCTAGGTGCGATCGCTGTTCCTCCACTTGTGTCGCCATAGCCTCAGCTTGGGGACGAGCCTGATCATACCAATGTTTTGCCTCATCTAGATAATCCTTAACCTCACCATCCCGTCCGCCATAACGCGCAGCTAAATTCGCCCGGACAATAGCTAATTGAGCTTGCAATTGCGCATAACGTTTCTTAAGTAAAGCTACCTCCTCACTATCTTTAATGGTATTAATAGCAGAAGCGATCGCATTTTTAGTATCCTCAGTTTTATCCTTGCTAGTCTCTGCAATTTCCGTTAAAATCCCATCAACTTCTTGCTGAATTTGTTCCTCTTCACTATCCAATTGTGCTTGTAGCTTCTTAACTTCTCCCTGAGTTTTTACAATAGTGTCATGTCGTTTGCTATTAACCCCTTCCAACGCCCCCTCAATGCAAGCTGTGACATCTTCCTTAATTTCCGCCCCCCTGTGTTGAAAGTTTTCCACCACAGCAAAAACCGCATCTTTTACCAGATAACGAATATCACTAGAACCTGCTTTCAGTTCCGAACTAAGCTGAGAAACAGCAGATTTAACAATTTCGCGGATTCGCTGAGTTCTTAACTGTCCAGTTTCTTTAACCTGTTGCAAATCGATAGTAATTTGCTCCTTAACATTCTTCGACATTTTTAACCTTTCCTATTTAAATCACAAACATGAATGACACAAACAACATCTTCTATGTGCATTATGGAAGATAGTTATAAAAATAAACACATCCCAGAGATAGAAAATCCTGATAATTTACGACTACAGCATCTCATACCTAATACATAAGTAAGTAGGCATTAAAATTTGTCGTTATGACAAGGGAACAGGGAACGGGGAACAGAGAAGAGGTTTTGGGACACTTTACTCTTCGTTACATACTTCGGTTTTTTTCTGTTCACCTACTTACCCCTAGAATCAAATCTGCGTAACGGTAAACCTCAAAAATATGTACCACCCATGTGAGATAATAAGTATTAATAGCTAGTAAATGAGAGAAATTATGTGGCGGGTAAATGTAACTTGTTCCGGTGACGCTTGGAAACAACACGGCGCCAACTTCAAAAGCATATCAGACAAATATCAAGGCGAATGTATTTCTTCCAAAAAAATGCCAGATGGTACAAGAATCATGGCATATAAAATAGAAGATGTCAGCGATGCAGAAGCTTTTCAAGAAGAGTGTACCAACTTTGCCGGGTTTACAGCTGACTTTGAAGCCCTCTAACATTCCCCAGCATCTATAATATTGAAGCAAACACGATTATAGTCCTGTAGGAGAATTTTGGTGGATTCCCGATATAACCCAGCAGACATTGAGGAAAAATGGCAACAAACATGGGCAGAACTTGGCCTAGATAAGACATCTGCAAATACTAAAGTGCCAAAATTCTACGCCCTTTCCATGTTCCCCTATCCATCGGGCAGCCTCCACATGGGTCATGTCCGTAATTATACTATTACCGATGTAATTGCACGCCTCAAGGGAATGCAAGGATATAGGGTACTCCACCCCATGGGTTGGGACGCCTTTGGTTTACCAGCAGAAAACGCCGCCATTGACAGGGGAGTACCACCAGCCCAGTGGACTTATCAAAACATTGCCCAAATGCGGCAGCAATTAAAGCGTTTGGGTTTGTCTATCGACTGGGACAGCGAAGTTGCTACTTGTTCACCAGACTATTATAAGTGGACACAGTGGATTTTCTTGCAGTTCTGGCAAGCCGGGCTAGCTTATCAAAAAGAAGCAGCAGTAAACTGGGACCCCGTAGACCAAACTGTGGTAGCTAACGAGCAAGTAGATAACGAAGGTCGTTCTTGGCGCAGTGGGGCAAAAGTTGAGCGAAAACTATTGCGCCAGTGGTTTTTAAAGATTACCGACTACGCCGAAGAATTACTCAACGATTTAGATAAATTAACCGGTTGGCCCGAACGGGTCAAGTTAATGCAAGCTAATTGGATTGGTAAGTCTACAGGCGCTTATTTAGAATTTCCCGTAGTGGGAAAGGATGAAAAGGTGGCTGTCTACACCACACGCCCAGATACAGTTTATGGTGTCAGCTATGTAGTATTAGCTCCCGAACACCCTTTAACCCGTGTGGTCACCACCCCGGAGCAAAAACCAGCTGTAGAAGCATTTATTCAAGAAGTTTCCCAGCAAAGCGAGTTAGAACGCACCGCCGAAGACAAACCCAAGCGCGGTATCCCCACTGGTGGCCAAGTCATCAACCCTTTTACCGGGGAACAAGTACCCATTTGGATCGCCGATTATGTACTGTATGAATATGGTACCGGGGCAGTTATGGGTGTACCTGCTCATGATGTGCGAGATTTTAAATTTGCCCGTGTTTATAATTTACCCATTGAGTTTGTCATTGCTTCCCCCGATGATGTGGCAGATTTTGACTTAACGCCCACATCACCCACAGATGAAATCACCAAAGTTATTAATATTGAATACAATCAGGCATATACTGAGCCAGGAATTTTAATTAATTCCGGGTCTTTCACCGGTATGAGTTCCACAGATGCCAAAGAGGCAATCATTAAATATGCTGAGTCAGAAAATTTTGGTAAACTGCGAATACAATACCGCCTGCGAGATTGGTTAATTTCCCGACAACGCTACTGGGGCGCACCTATACCAGTTATTCACTGTCCCAACTGTGGCATAGTACCAGTCCCCGATGAGGATTTACCCGTCAGGTTACCGGAAGAGGTGGAATTAACCGGACGTGGGGGTTCACCTTTAACTCAGTTGGAAAGCTGGGTCAATGTTCCCTGTCCTAGTTGCGGTACTCCCGCTCGCCGAGAAACCGATACCATGGATACCTTTATTGATTCTTCTTGGTATTTCCTACGCTATCCCGATGCTCAGAATACAGAACAAGTTTTTGACCCCGCTAAAACTAATGACTGGATGCCTGTAGACCAGTATGTTGGTGGTATTGAACACGCCATTTTACACTTGTTATATTCCCGGTTCTTTACTAAGGTGCTGCGGGATAGAGGTTTACTTAACTTTGATGAACCCTTCGCCCGGTTGTTGACTCAGGGTATGGTACAGGGTTTAACTTATATGAACCCCAATAAGAGCGGTAAAGATAAATGGGTTCCCTCTCATTTAGTCAACCCAGCAGACCCCCGCGACCCCCAGACAGGTGAACCATTACAACGCCTCTATGCCACTATGTCTAAGTCTAAGGGTAATGGTGTAGCACCGGAAGATGTGATTAGTAAGTATGGTGTGGATACGGCGCGGATGTTTATCCTGTTCAAAGCACCGCCAGAAAAGGATTTGGAATGGGACGAAGCAGATGTAGAAGGACAATTTCGCTTTTTAAATCGGGTATGGCGCTTGGTCACAGATTATGCTACCGCTGGGGTATGCAGGAAAAAGCCAGAACTTTCTGATTTAACTAAACCAGAAAAGGAATTACGGCGCGCTATCCACACCGCTATTCAAGGGGTGACGGAAGATTTACAAGATGAATATCAATTCAATACCGCTGTTTCGGAATTGATGAAGTTAAGTAATGCTCTGACTGATGCTGAGTGCAAAAATTCCCCTATTTATGCTGAGGGAGTTCAAACTTTAGTGCTCATGTTAGCTCCTTTTGCCCCCCACATTGCTGAGGAATTGTGGCAGTCCTTGGGTAATACTGGTTCTATCCACACTCAAACTTGGCCATCTTTTGACCCCGGAGCTTTGGTAGCTGAGGAAATTACTTTGGTAATTCAGATTAACGGTAAAAAACGTGCAGATATTCCCGTCCCCGCACAAGCTGATAAGGCGGAGTTAGAAAGATACGCCCGTGATTCAGAAGTTGTGCAACGTTACATTGAGGGTAAGGAAATTAAAAAGGTGATTGTGGTTCCTGGAAAGTTGGTGAATTTTGTAGTTGCTTAATAATTTAGTCTGTTAGGTGGGTTAGGGTTGACTTAACCCACTATTATCGCTGAAATTGTATTAGTTGCTCCTTAGAGGATGTTTGATAAGTTTTCAACAGGTAATTTTTATTTTACGGAACAGGGAACAGGGAACACCGAAGGATTGAGGGTGAGGGTGGGGTAAAACAATATTTGATACACTAATCATACCTTTTAAAACATCCTCTAAGGGGGAGGAAGTGAGGTTAAGATAACCGCAAGAGATTTTAGAGATTATTGGGGGTATCGTGGTTTCGACTTCGCTCAACCACCGAATTTGATACACTAATCATGACTTTCCAAACATCCTGTTAGCGTTTATATTGACAGGGTTACCCAATTTTAACCGGAAAAATTAATAATATTTAAATGTTGCACATCCTCTAAAGTTGTGCCATATTCAATCTAATTCAACAAAGGAAACAATGAAAAAAAATCCTTCAAATAATCTTTTTGAAAAAAACATATTTTGATTTAGAGGAGGTTTTATAATGTTAATTGACGCACGCAAATTACCCCAAGATGAAACTCTGGAAACTGAAGTTTGTATTGTTGGAGCTGGACCAGCAGGTATTACTTTAGCGCGTGAATTAGCCCGAACAGATTTTCGGGTGATTTTATTAGAAACTGGTGGATTAAATTTTGATCGTAATACTCAATCACTTACTTTAGGTGAAAGTGTTAATAATCATTTTGAAACCTTAGAAAGTCAGCGGTGTTTTCAGTTTGGTGGTACTGCGAATTTTTGGAAAATTCGCATAGGTAATAATGTCATTGGTGTTAGGTATGCCCCATTAGATAAAATAGACTTTGAAAAGCGCGATTGGCTACCTTACAGTGGTTGGCCTTTTGATAAATCTCATCTTGATCCTTTTTATAAACGCGCTCATCAACTTTGCCAACTGGGAAATTTTAGTTATGATGCTCAGGACTGGGAAGAGGCTCAAACTCCTTCTTTGCCATTTTCTGGGAATGTAACTACTAATATGTTTCAGTTTGGTCCTCGTGCTGTATTTACCCATGATTCCCGTGAGGTGATTCAGCAAGCCAGAAATATTACCACATATCTCAATGCTAGCCTAGTGGAAATTGAGACAGATGAAACAGCCACAAATGTAACTCGTTTAAGGGTGGCTTGTTTATCTGGAAAAGAATTTTGGGTACGTGCCAAATTTACTATACTAGCAACAGGTGGTATAGAAGCGGCACGTTTATTATTACTATCAAATAAGGTGCAAACAACTGGTTTAGGTAATCAAAATGATCTAGTAGGGAGATTCTTTATGGATCATTCTTTAGTTGATGGTGGTAAATTAATTCCTAATAATCCAGAGATTTTTCACAAAACAGCTTTATATGATTTGCGGCGGGTTAATAACATTCCCGTCATGGGTAAGTTAACTTTGACAGAAGAATGTATGCACAATCAACAATTACTAAATATTAGTACATTAATGTTTCCTATTCCCAAACTACATCAGTTAAAAGCTGCAAATTCCCTGAAAACATTGCTGTTATCAATACACAACCCACAAGTACGTCAAGATATTCTCAAACACTTAAAAAATATTGTTTTCGGTCTTGACTATATCTTACCTGCTGCTTACGGAGCAATTATCAAGCAGGAACCTTTTGTTCCTAGTCTGGCTTGGAGTGGTTGGTCATATATTCCAGATAAAGAAAGACGATTTACCGGTTTTACCCTTCTACAAATAGCTGAACAAGTCCCCGACCCTGATAATCGTATAACACTCACTGGCGATCGCGATCGCCTCGGTCGTCAACGAGTAAAGTTACACTGGCGTTGGAATGAAATTGATATTGAACACATCAATAGAACCCAAGATATTTTACAACAAGAAATTGCTCTGGCTGGCATTGGTGAGTTACAAATTGAAAGAAATGGCAATTTACCAAAATTAATCCATCCTGGTTTACATCATCACATGGGAACAACAAGGATGCATGATGACCCGAAACAGGGTGTTGTTGATAGAAATTGCCAAGTTCATGGTATTTCTAACCTATTCATCGCCAGTAGCTCTGTGTTTCCTACAGGAGGTTTTGCTAATCCTACACTCACCATTGTTGCTTTAGCCATGAGGTTAGCTGACCATATCAAGAATATTATGGGAGTGAATTAATTGCTTCCCAGCATTTTATCCCGTAAATGTTTAATGCGATACCTAAAATTTATTCTTAGTGATTATTGCTACTCCAAATCTTTCTCACTAATTCCAGCATCCTTCAAAATGCTTTTTAAAGTTCCTTTTGGCAAATCACGATTACTATGAACTGGAATGGAAAGGATGACTTCAAGATCCTTTTTTCCATAAATGTAATGGCTACCAGTAATTGGTTTTAGCTCCCAGCCATATCGTTCCACAACCTGGCAAAGTTCCTTACCTGAAACAGATTTCATAGAGATAGCTCAACCAATTGCTTTTCTGCTTCACTCGCCTCTCGGTCACTAGCAACATCTAACCAACCTTGAACAGCATCTTCAAGCATTTCTAGTAGATGTTCGTAGCTGTCTCCCCAAGTGTGACAACCAGGTAAAGCAGGTACAGAACCGCACCAAACACCATCTTCCTGCCAAATTAATACTTTAATTTTCATAACCAGTACTCAAAATATTGTCATGCCTACATTTTAGTATTACGGGCGGGTTTACTAGTATGCTGACTTCCCCCCTTGTCTTCGGGGTATTGCCTTCACCCATAAGTAAAACTTAACTTCCCAGCATTTTATCCCGTAAATGTTTAATGCGATCGCGCAATTTTGCCGCCTCTTCAAATTCCAATTTCTTGGCTGCTGCTTTCATCTGTTCTTCTAACTTCCCAATTAACTCTGGAATCTGTTCCAAGGGTAATTCATCTATATGTTCATCTACCACTTTTAAATCATTACCATTCAACCGGCGAGAAACTTCTAAAAATGATAAAATGGCATTACTTGACTTTTTAACAATAGATTGGGGTGTAATACCGTGCATCCGGTTATATGCAACTTGAATACCCCGCCTCCTGTCTGTTTCATCAATGGCTTTAACCATACTATCTGTGAGACGGTCAGCGTATAAAATCGCCTGTCCCCGGACGTGACGCGCTGCTCTACCAATAGTTTGAATTAAGGAACGTTCAGCCCTTAAAAAGCCCTCTTTATCAGCATCCATAATTGCAACTAAGGAAACCTCCGGTAAATCTAAACCTTCCCGCAGCAAGTTTACCCCCACCAAAACATCAAAATTACCCCCGCGCAAATCTTGTAAAATCTCTATGCGCGCAATAGAATTAATCTCTGAATGCAAATAGCGCACCCGGATACTTTGCTCCTGGAGATACTCGGTCAAATCCTCCGCCATTTTTTTAGTTAAGGTGGTAATTAACACCCTTTCTTGGCGTTCTACTCTGTCTTGAATTTCCCCTAATAAATCATCAACTTGTCCTGCTGTGGGGCGTACAAAAATTTCCGGGTCAACTACCCCAGTCGGTCTAATTACTTGTTCAGCAATATGACCCTGAGATACTTCTAACTCCCAATTTCCTGGGGTGGCGGAAACAAAAATACATTGATTCACTTTTTGCCAAAATTCTTCTGCTTGTAACGGTCGGTTATCAGCAGCACTAGGAAGACGAAACCCATGGTCAATTAACACTTTTTTCCTAGCTTGGTCGCCGTTATACATACCGCGAAGTTGTGGTACTGTAACGTGTGATTCATCTATGACTAATAACCAATCTTTGGGAAAATAATCGATTAAACATTCTGGGGGTTCTCCCGCTTGTCTTCCCGCTAAGTGACGCGAATAGTTCTCAACCCCGTTACAATAACCTACTTGTTGCAACATTTCCAGGT
Organism: Anabaena sp. CS-542/02; assembly: GCF_028331085.1. Lineage (NCBI taxonomy): Bacteria > Bacillati > Cyanobacteriota > Cyanophyceae > Nostocales > Nostocaceae > Anabaena > Anabaena sp. CS-542/02. Next base: position 12,602 of record NZ_JAQMTM010000017.1, on the reverse strand, counting down.
CATAGCGTGTACGCTGGTCTATGCGTTGTGCTTCTAAGAGTTTCCCCCCCTGTTCTAATTGGGCTTTGTGCTGCTTTAACTCCGCCGCAATATCATCACAAGCTGCTTCTAGGCGTTCCTCTGGGGTGACAAAGTGACGCGCTGGGTAAATATTCACAGTTTCTAAACTGCGGATAATTTCACCGGTCACCGGGTCAATATATCTAATAGCGTCGATTTCATCCCCAAAGAATTCTACCCGAATAATTCTGTCTTCATAGGCTGGGCCAATTTCTAAGACATCCCCCCGGACGCGAAAACGTCCCCGACTCATTTCTACATCGTTACGACTATACTGTACTGATGCTAAATCGCGTAAAATTTGCCGCTGGTTTACTTCCATACCTATGCGCAAGGGGATGGCGGCTTTCAGATATTCTGCGGGAATACCTAAACCGTAGATACAGCTAATGGAAGCCACTACAATTACATCACGCCTTTCAAACAGCGATCGCGTGGCGGAGTGGCGCAACATATCGATTTCATCATTAATCGAAGATGTTTTTTCAATATAGGTATCAGTAACGGGAATATAGGCCTCTGGTTGGTAATAATCGTAGTAGCTAACAAAATACTCCACCGCGTTATTAGGAAAAAATTCCCGCAATTCGTTACACAGTTGTGCCGCCAGGGTTTTATTATGGGCTAGTAGTAAGGTGGGCTTACCCACTTTTTCAATCACTGCGGCTATGGAAAACGTCTTACCTGTACCTGTAGCCCCTAGTAAAGTTTGGTAACGGTTACCAGCTGCAATACTGGCGCTCAGTTGGGCGATCGCCCGTGGTTGATCTCCTGTGGGAATAAATGGAGCTTGAAGACAAAATCCTGTCATAAAATACCATATCTCATGTTTACCGCACTGTTTATGCCCTGCTGAACTGAGGACATAAAAGTAATAAATAGCAATACTATTTTACAAAAATTTACAATTTAATCACAATTTAAATTTACTTATGTATCACTTTAAAAGATACTAATATCATTACTAGGTTATTTCAGGTTACACTCTTGATGAGTAGGGAAAAATCATTTTTCCTTAATTATTGTAAAATCCAGTTAATAAACTAGAGGTATCCGTTTATGAGTATTAGTAGCACTGGGGGAGAAACCGATGCTCAACAACAGGATACCAAGCTTAAGGGAGAAAAGACAGTGGCAGTTGAAAACAAGCAGGATAATAATTTGAATACGGATAACGTCGAAAAAAGCTCCGATCTACCGGCACACAAAGAGCAAGGGAAACTGGCTGTTGCTGGAGTCCGCCCCATAGGAAGCAGTGATTTACAAATTGCTGGAACAGTCAAAATTTCTGGAATCCGTCCTATTGGCATCAGTACATTGGCTATAGCTGATACAGTGAATATTATGGGAATTCGTCCCATCGGCGCTCATACATTTGAAATTGTCGATACTATCAACCTATCTGGTATTCGTCCCATTGGTTCAAGTACATTAGTAATTGCCAATAATTACACTTCTTTTGGTAATCGTCCAACAGCGTCAAATCTGATTGATGACGCCCCTGTGCTCATGGGTTTTCTAGATTAGTTCTCAAACTAATTGCAATTAACACCACTTTCCGGTTATTGGAGATAACCGGTTTTTTTTGTTTTTTTATCTAGCAAAATCTTAAGGGATAAACTTACTTTTGTGCAACTTTTAAGCTAATCAAAGCGATTAAACTAGATTAACTACGGCATCCGTCAATTCTGACTCCTCAGAAAGCATGATTTCATCATGCGTCACGGTGAAGGCAGTTGCTTGCAAAGCACGCAATAAAATATTGCGTGCGCCATTTACATCACGAGAAATTTGTATTCCGCAATGTGGACATTTAAAAACTTTGTTCCCACCTAATTTATAGTGAACATGACCGCAGTTACCACAGGTTTTTGAGGTATATGATTCGTTACAAAGAACGACTATTACACCTTTTCTTTGTGCAGCTTGCTTAAGATGTCGCTCAAATTTGTAATGAGAAAGAGTCAGCATTTGCCGTACAGACTTACTGTTTATTTTGCGTTTCTTCCCACTACGTTTTTTAATCACCATTTGACTAGAATCAAAGGTTGGCAAGTAAATTACCTTGTAGGAATTAACAAGCAAGTTAACAGCTTTGTTATGTAAATCTTTAATTAAGTTCTGAATTCTTTCTCTGACACGATTAGCAGCAATACGCATCTTTCTACGTTGACGGCACGTTGTTTTGGTAGAACGACTTATGAGATTATCAAGGTGCTGACACAATCTTTGTATGCGTCCGATGTCTCCCGTTGCAATCTCTAAGACATTCTCGCCATCAAAACCAGTTAAGAAAGTACGATTACCTGGGTCTAGTGCTATTACCCTATCACTACCAGTAGGTACGGTTTCTTTATGTTGAGGAAAGCAGCCAAACCATTTACCACGACGGTAAACAAGCTCTGTACCATATTCGCACTGCTCAGGAATAGTTTGACCAATTGTAGTAAAACCTAAACCTTTGGTTGTGCGCGGATACCAGGTAGCATTTTTGAAATTGCCTACCTTGAATTGAATAGCTTGGCTTGTGGCTTTACAGCTTTTAAATTTCGCGCTACCACCTTGAGTGCGAGCCTGTTTAAAGGCATCAAATGCCTCAAAACAAGCTTCTTGACGTTGATGGCCTGGTAAGGTTTTCACCCATTCGGGTAAATTCATTGTTTGAGCTATTTTATCTAACTCTTCAGCAGATATCTTGACTTCTTTTTCTGTGCTAGTTTTCTGATCAATAATTAGTCTGACTTGAGTATCGTAATTATTGTGAAGATAACTAATACACTGATTGAAGTAATAACGATAAGCGGCAAGCCAACGCTTCCAGACTCGATGTAATTCTTTACTAGGAAATAGCCTGATTTTCAATACACTGTTCGGAGGCTGCTTTGTCGATTTCTTGTGACGCGACTTCTTTTTGTCAGTCTTCTTTGATGATTGACTTGTATTTTCTAAGCCCGTATAACCTGCTAGAGAAACAGTGGATGATTGACAACATATCTTGTAGGAGTTCCTGTTCTGGACTGAGCTGGCGGTCATTGAGAACCACGAGTTCGCACTCAAATTTTGTGCATAACCACCTAACCAATTCAAATCCGAATCGGACAAGTCGGTCAGGGTGGGTAACGACAACACGTTGGATATCGCCGTCGATGATTCTTTCCAGAATGGCGAGGAATTTTTTCCGTTTAAAACTGAGTCCGCTTCCAACTTCTGAAATAATTTCAGCCTCTGGGTATCTTGTGCGTAAGTGTTCAAGTTGTCGTTGCAAATCGTCTTGCTGGGAATGAGTCGATACTCGTCCATAGCAAATAGTTTTAATTGTCCTGGGTATTCCCCCAATTTTTTCGACTTATTCGAGGATGAACCGCCTTTGACCTCCTGGTGTACGGATTGCTTTAAGCTTGCCTTCGTTTTACCATCTCCTGAGACTGGAGACATGGACACCAAGGATTTTAGCTGCTTCCTTGGGAGTGACATGCTGCATCAAAACTTCATTAAATCAACTACTTTTAGTCTAGCGTGATTTAGTAATATTTCCTCGTTTTAAGCAAATAAGTTACAATTAGTTACACCTCCTCAATCTTTTTATACATAATATCTAATATAACCTATGGCAGAAGATGGTAGTCGAAACCTGCAACTATATTATAAAGATAATTAAAAATACTTGGCAGTGTCATGGCGAATCCCAATGATTTTTAGTTGATTTTTTTAGTGTAATTTCAGTGGAATTTAAATAGAACCTAGAGCAATTTTTATGAGGGAGAATTATACCAGGGAGTTAATTAATCACTAATCACGGCTGCTTTGTCAATATTTGACTATTAGAGGTAAACAATGAATCTGCTGGAGCAGGGTCGCAAAATTGCGATCGCTTTCATATTAGTTTTAGTGTTAACAATAACTACCGCTTGCGGTGGCCCTACTGTCAGAGAAACTGACCGCACTGCTACCCCACCTATTGGTAGTAACCAAACTTATGCACAGTTAGAAAGAGGTAATACCCCAACTGGACAAAGTTTTGGTGACTGGGTTGTACAAACATCTCAGGGATTAATTCAGGATGCTTATGTACGGGATAACAATAAGCTAGGTGTGGTTATTTCTCCTCAGGTCAGTCCTAATGAGGTGAGACCTCTAGCAAAATCTTTAGTTCAAGGTTTTCAGAAAAACTTCCCAGAGCAAAACTTAACTGTTTTGGTGTATGGCCCAGATAAGCGCTTAATTTTGACCACTCAGTATAACAGGGCGACCAATCAAATTCAGTATAGCTAATGGAATCAGGAATAAGGAGTAAGTAACGTGACAAGTAGCGAAGAGTACAGAAGACAAATTATCAAAGATTTGTCTGAAGGAAATGTAGAATCTCTTGATGATGTTTCCTATGATAACTTTGATGATTTTGCCCAGCGGACTACACCTAACCAACGTCGTCAGCTGTTTGGTAAGTCTATCAATACCCAAACAATCCCTTCTAGCCAAATGGAGCCAGAATTACAAAAGGCGATCGCCCAAATCAAACCCAATGAGCGGGATGATGTCGCTAGAGAGTTTTTTAAAGAATTTAAATCTAGAGGTTTAGACGACAAACGGTTAGAACAACAGTTAAATCTTTCCACTCGTAACCCTAACCGCATGACTGCTGATGATGTGAGTAAAATTGCATCCTTCGCCTATCACAACCACCCTGATATTTTCCGCGACGTGTTAGCCGAACAACCGGCTATTATGAAGTTTCTTAGTAATCCCATTGTCGCCGGACTTATTGGTATTGCTGCGGCTAAGTGGTTGGGTGGTCGCAAATAAAATCTCCCAAATTCAATTCGGGAGATGTAATTCACATCAGCTAAAGTTAAACCTTTGCCAATTGTGGCTCAGGACGCTTACTGTTACGAATAGATGACACGGCTTCGGCGTAATCACTGGCTTTAAATACAGCTGAACCAGCCACAATAGCATTGGCTCCCGCTTCTAAAACTTGCCAAGTATTATTAGCCTTCAGTCCCCCATCTACTTCAATCCAGGGGTCAAGACCACGTTCATCACAAATTTGGCGCAATTTGCGAATTTTAGGTAATACAGTGGGGATAAAGCTTTGACCACCAAAGCCTGGGTTAACGCTCATGATTAGTATCAAATCACACAGGTCTAGAACGTTGTCAATTAGCTCTAGAGGAGTCCCCGGGTTAAGTACAACTCCCGCTTGCTTCCCTAGTTCTCTGATTTGTCCCAAAGTCCGGTGCAGGTGGGGCGAAGCATTATGCTCACAATGTACAGAAATAATATCAGCCCCTGCTTTGGCAAAATCTTCTACATATTTCTCTGGTTCCACAATCATCAAGTGGACATCAAGGGGTTTGGTTGTTACCGGGCGAATCGCCTCCACAACCAGAGGACCTATGGTAATGTTAGGTACAAAGCGACCGTCCATGACATCAACATGAATCCAATCGGCGCCAGCAGCATCTACAGCCCTAATTTCGTCGCCCAGACGACTAAAATCGGCTGATAAGATGGATGGAGATATCACAATGGGCTTTTGAGATGGTTTTTGGGTCATGGTTCGTGGGTTTGAAAGCGTTCTCTTCTGTAAGCATTTTAACAAAATTTGACCAAATGCTTATAGATTAATTTCGTTCCATGCTGTGAATTCTGGACTATAAAATATATATTACCAACCACTAAACAGGGACGCTAAAGAAATTTTCTTCAGGAACAATCAATAGTCACAAAGAATTAATCAGCATTAAACAATGGGCAGAAAACTACGGTGGATGATTTGGGGACTGAGTGCTTCTTTTGTAAGTGCGCCTGTACTGGCTTCAGCTTTACAAAGCACTTTAAGCTCTCATGGCATTAATGCCCTGAAATTACATCAACCTCCTTATAATCTACTTGGGCGCAAAATTGCTATTGGTCAGGTCGAAATTGGACGTCCTGGTATATTTGGCTGGGATAAAGCCGTGTCTGAAAATTCTGCCATATCATTAGCAGGAGTATTTTTACGCGATTCCCCAGCGAAGTCTAACACTGGTGTTGACTCCCACGCCTACAATGTTGCGGGGCTAATGGTTAGTCAAGACAAAGCTCTACCAGGAGTAGCGCCACAGGCGCAATTATATTCCTCTGGTGTGGGTTCCACTAGAAATATGGGACAGCCAGAACAGTGCTTAACAGCACAACACATCGCCCAGCAAAATGGCCAGGATGTCCGCGCTATTAATTTTAGTTTTGGTGAACCTCTAGGTCGTGATCCCCGTCCTGATGCTGTTTTAGATGGTAACGCTTTACTAACTTTATGTCTTGACTGGTCTAGTCGTGTTCATAATGTTTTGTATGCCATCGCCGGTAATCAAGGTAGAGGAGGAATTTCTATTCCTACAGATAACTTTAATGGGATTAACGTTGCCTTTTCATCTGCCAGGGGGGGGATTTTTAATAAGGTTGATGTTTCTAATCTGGTAGCTGGTAACCAGCGATCTAGCAATCGGTTAGCTGGTAAGGAGTTTAATATTGATGGTCGTGGTTCTATCGGTTTGGTTGCGCCGGGAAGCAATATTCCCATCTTGAATCCAGATGGTAGGTTAAATAAGGTTACAGGTACAAGTTTTGCGGCTCCTCAGGTAACGGCTAGTGTAGCTTTGTTGCAGGAATTGGGTGACCGACAAATACGCGCAAAAAAACCCAATTGGACTATTGATGCTCGCCGTCATGAAGTGATGAAAGCTGTTTTGTTAAATTCAGCCGATAAAATTCAAGATCAGGGTAATGGGTTACATCTGGGTATGACTCGGACTCTGATTGATAAACAAAATCAAAATTGGCTGGATTCCGACGCTTATGATGATCCTCAAATTCCTTTAGATCCTCAAATGGGAACCGGTCATTTAAATACTTTTCGCGCTTATCAGCAATTTAGATCCGGTCAATGGCCACCATCAAGTACAGTACCAGCTATTGGCTGGGATTATGGCTCTGTGGATGTGGGATATACTGTTGATTACCCACTGGGAAGACCTTTAAGACAAGGCAGCTTTGTTAGTATTACTCTGAGTTGGAATCGCTTGGTTGAACTCAATGATACTAATAATAACAATAAATATGATGTGGGTGAAAGTTTCAGCGATGGCGGTTTGAATAACCTTGATCTCTATTTAATCCCAGGGGATGGTGCAAAAAATCTCAATGCTGGTGTGATTTGTGCCTCAGTCAGTGAAATTGACAGTGTAGAGCATATTTTTTGCCCAGTTCCCACTACTGGTAATTATAAAATCCGTGTCCACTTTCGTGAACGGTTCCATCAAGCCACTCAACCCTATGGTTTAGCTTGGTGGACTGTTCCCACATCTCACCCCCGGAAATAGTCAACCCAGTAATTTTAGTAATTTTATGCGATCGCGCCAGCGCTGCTGCTAAAGGCGATCGCTACTCAAACCCACGGGTGACTCACCACTAGGTGTAAATCACAAAGCTTTCCTGTTCTCATGTTGATGACCAAATTTGTCTTAGTTTCTAGATACAGCAGTTTTTAAGTAAATCAAGTACACACCTTAATATCATAAATCTTGTGAGGTGGGCATCTTGCCCGCCCTACTGTACCTCACTTATATGAAATCTGCTGTATCTAGTGCTCTACGGGGCGGGTAGACTCAGTTATACCCCCCACCACACTTCTAATTGACAGGGGTGTGGGTGATGAGGTTAACAAAGTTTTATCAACAAAATGTTGCATTTTATCCTAGAAGAGTTACTATTGATATAGTGCAAGGAGTGGTACCAATTCGCTCAATGTTTGTTCCAAGTAATCCTGGAAATGCTCGGCTTACAGTAGCATTGCAGTCTTTTAGTTAGGTATCAAACAAGTCGAATGGTATTAACTTTGACAAAAAGGCAACTGCTAGCAGTTGCCTTTTTGTGTGTAAAAAATTTAGGTAAAACTTTCCTGGACGCTTGTCAGTTAGCCTTGGTCTCCAGTATTTTCAACTGATAGAAAAACTATGACTGGTAAATTAATTATATTTGAAGGAGTAGAAGGGTGCGGCAAAACTAGCCAGATGCAGCTTTGCGCCCAATGGTTGGAGAGTCTGGGTATTCCCGTACTCATGACTCGTGAACCGGGGGGAACGGAGTTAGGTCTACATCTGCGCGGGATTTTACTCAACAACCCAGAAAATATACCCATCTCTCAGGTAACTGAATTACTATTATATGCCGCCGATCGCTCCCAACACGTTGCACAAGAACTTAAACCACATCTAGCAGCAGGAAAATATATACTGTGCGATCGCTACACCCACTCTACCACTGCCTACCAGGGTTATGGTCGGGGTTTGAACATCAACTTAATTAATCAACTCAACCATATTGCCACAGAAGGGTTAGAAAGTGACTTAACCATTTGGCTAGATGTTGATGTGGAAGTGGGACTAGCTCGTAAACAAGCAGCAGTGGGGGGATTAGACCGCATTGAGCAAGAAACAATAGCCTTTCATCGGCGTGTTCAGCAAGGATACGCAGATTTAGCCGCACTCTATCCCTCTGAAATTGTCCGGGTAGATGGTAGTTTAACTCCAGAAGCAGTGCAACAAGTAATTCAGAAAATATTACACCAAAGACTGCAACTGTTAAATTGCACTTAACAAGGCTGTAACTGTGTTAATAAAAGGACAATTTCATCTATGGATTGGCGGACAACTCTAGCCGGTTGTTCATGATGATTGACAATGATACTAAAAGCCAAAGGCTGATAATTAGGACTATTCACATATCCTGATAGGGACACCACACCAGTCATTGTACCTGTTTTTGCCTGGACAATTCCCACTGCGGGAGTGTCACGCAGTCGATTTCGTAAAGTACCGCTCACCCCCGCTACGGGTAGGGAAGCCCGAAACATTTCTGCTTGTGGTGATTTGGCCATGGCCTGTAAAGTCTGCACCAAAGCTTGGGGACTAATTAAGTTTTTGCGCGATAATCCAGAACCATCTACTAATATGTAACTACTAGGGTCTACTCCTAACTGAGTTAAACTATTCTTGACAACTGCTAAACCTGCATCAGCCGTGGTTTGATGATTTTCTCCTGGTTGTTTAATTGCTAAAGACCTGAGTAAGGCTTCAGCATATAAATTATTACTATTGACATTTGTCTCTATTAATAGCTCAGACAAGGGGGGAGACTCCACTGCTGCTAGTTCCCTTTGGTTTTGACTACCAGTACTGTGAGATATATCTTGTACAAAAATTCCTTCCTTAACCAAAGTCTGGCGGAAGTGACGCAGGAAATGCTCGACGGGATTAAAAACCGCGATCGCCCTGATGTTAGGGTTGGAATTTACAGCCATCTGTCCTTGAATGTGCAATACTGGACCGTGTAAGCTGCGGCTGACTCTGAGAAATCCCGATTCATTTTTTTGAGTAGTCACAGAATTATTTTCTACTCGCCACACAAATGCATCTGCTGGTTCATTCCACTTCAGTTGTAATGGTTTACCGATGGTTTGGGGCAAAACTTGAAATACAGAAGCATTTTGATTGAGAATTAAACTGCTGACTGGTGCGCCATAATCAGCTGCTAAGTCCTCCCATTCCCAACTGGGATTGACAATATCCCCTTGAAAATAACTATCATCAGCAATCAACTGGTTGACTTGAGTAATACCCTGCTGGCGTAACTGCTGGGCTAATTTTTGCAGATGCGGAATCTTTAAACTGGGGTCTCCCCTACCGAAGACACGCAAAACACCATCCCTATCTTGATAAACGGAGGTACGAATACGAAAATTACCACCTAACTCTTGTAATGCGGCCGCTGTTATCAGTAATTTGGTGTTGGAGGCTGGGGTAAAGTATTTCTCACCATCTCGCTGATAAAGTGTTTGTTCATTAGCCAGATTTTTCACGATAATTCCCCACCGCACCCGGCTAAATTCAGGCCTGTTGGTTATGGTTTCTACCTCTGACCTGAGTTGGAGAGGACAAATTGTTTTTCTGGTGGGTGTGGTTGATGTTTGTATCTGTGCTTTGGCTGTTTGGGGGGTAATGGCAATTTGGCTACTCAGAAATAACAGCAGCAAGCCAATGGTAATTTTTTTAGACATAAATAAATGTAACTTGTAATTCTTAAGTTTCTGTGACAAAAAAGCAGAGGATTGGTTCCTCTGCGTATAAATACCGTTAATTTTCCCTTTCCCCTAATATAGGGTATGTGGATGGTCAAACCTCTGTAGTGCAGTCCCGCTCCTTATAATTTGGTTCCACATTCAGAGCAAAAATTATGAGTGGGGTGATTTGTTGTCCCGCAATTGCTACAAGTAATTGGTTCTACTCTGGCTTTGGCTGGTTGCATAGGTAAACCAATCATTTGAGCGTTGCTTTTCCCAGGGGCTACCATGGGGTAGCAGTTTTCATCTTTGGTGACTTGGACATCAACCACGACTGGGCCATTATGTGCCAGCATTTCGGCGATCGCATCTTTTAATTGATCACGACTCCGAATTACCATGCCCTTAATCCCATAGGCTTTGGTCAAATACTCAATATCCGGCATTCCTACTTCCATGTTAGAGCATGAGTAGCGCTCACCATAAAAGGCTTGTTGCCACTGGCGCACCATTCCCTGCCAACCGTTATTTAAAATAACTGTCTTGACATTAATCCCGTATTGTGCTAGCGTCCCCAGTTCTTGTAAACACATCTGAAAACTAGCATCACCACTAATACAGATAACTTCTTCATCTGGAAATGCGACCTTTGCACCCATAGCCGCCGGGACTCCAAAACCCATAGTTCCCAACCCAGCGCTAGAAATCCAGCGTCTGGGTCCATTCTTGAGGAATTGCGCCGCCCACATTTGATGTTGACCTACATCTGTAGTGTAAAAAGCGTTGGGGGCTTGGCGACCAACTTCTACAATTACCTCTTGAGGAGAAAGGCTGTCGGGATGTTGAGGTACTTGTAAGGGGTAGTCTTGTCGCCAACGGTTAATTAAATTTAACCATTCTTGGTTTTTATGTGGTATGTGCTTGATTCCCCCTTCTTGACAGCGACGCAACAGGTCTACCAAAACATGGCGCACATCCCCCACTATTGGGACTTCAGGGACTCTATTTTTACCTACTTCTGCCGGGTCGATGTCGATGTGAATTACTTTGGCATGGGAAGCGAATTCATCCAACTTACCTGTAACACGGTCATCAAATCTAGCACCAACGCAGATTAACAAGTCGCAATCTGTCACCGCAAAGTTAGCGTAAGCTGTACCGTGCATCCCCAACATTCCCACAGACAGGGGATGATGTTCATCGAATGCACCGATCCCCATTAAGGTTGTAGTAACAGGGATATTAAATAATTCTGCTAATTCCTTAACTTCTGCGTGTGCGTTAGATGCGATCGCCCCACCACCCACATATAATAAAGGGCGGTGACTGTTACGAATTAACTGAATTGCGGCGTTGATTTGTCTGGGATTTCCCTTAACCGTAGGACGATAGCCGCGTAATTTCAGACTTCCCGGTTCTACTGGTACATAGTCACATTCCTCTAAAGCCACATCTTTAGGCACATCAATCAAAACAGGACCCGGTCGTCCCGTGCTAGCGATGTGGAACGCTTCCGCCACAATTCGCGCCATGTTTTTCGGGTCACGCACTACATAGGAGTGTTTGACTATTGGTAGGGTAATTCCATAAATATCGGTTTCTTGAAATGCATCCGTACCAATAGCAGCCCGTGGCACTTGTCCTGTAACTACAATCATGGGAATCGAGTCCATATAGGCTGTAGCAATGCCTGTGACTAAATTCGTTGCCCCAGGTCCAGAAGTGCCAAAGCATACTCCCACCTTTCCAGTAGCACGGGCATAGCCATCGGCAGCGTGGGCGGCACCTTGTTCGTGTCGTACTAAAATGTGCTTAATAGCACCAGTGGATTCTACTTTGTAAAGGTCATCGTAAATTGGGAGGATTGCCCCACCAGGATAACCAAAAATGTATTCAACTTCATGGCGCAAAAGACTGTCAAGCAGTGCAAAACCACCAGTTACACGCTTGGGCGCGACGACTGGCGATTGACCAGACTGATTGTGATTTTCGGTTTGTGGGAGACTAGTTAAGGATGGCAAGCGCACGGTCACGGTCAAACCTCAGACGATAGCTAAGTTAACGCGTAAATTCTGTATTTAGTATTCCATTTTAATGTAAAACTTGAATTTAAACTGTCCAGAAAAATATAAAGTTTGACATAAACCCAGAATTCTTGAGATTTACCCACCAAGGAACACCACTTTCAACCAAAATATGATAGCCATTTATTACCCATGTCCTTTGACAATCTCTGCAAGCTACTATCAGAAAAACACCCGCAAACGTTCGCCAGTTGGGTATTGGGGACACCGCAAGGGGATGTCAAAGTTCTCAAAACTGAATTAAGCATAGAACCCATCCGCGCCGATTATGTCACCTTTTTACAACTGCAAGGTAGAATTTTACATTTAGAATTTCAAACCAAATTAGAATCCACACCACCGCTACCACTGCGAATGTT